>NZ_JBEXZS010000078.1:0-42842 GCF_040593685.1 Methylobacterium sp. EM32
CTCGACCATGATCGGACCCTCCTGGGGGGACGGTCCGATCAAACCCGTTCGAGCACATCATCGCAATCCGAGATCTACTCGTATGCAATCGCCCTGCTCTGCGGGGGAGGGCGCCCCGCGGAGCGGGGCGGGAGAGGGGGCGACGCTTCCGGAGAGGTCGCGCGCTTGATGAAGGGCGAACCCTGGATCAGCGTCGCGCTGCCCCTCTCCCGGCTCACTGCGTTCGCCACCCTCCCCCGCAGAGGGGGGAGGGTTCCCGCGCGAGCCCTCGAACGGCTGAGCCGGCTTGGAATGTCAGTTCACCGATCGAGCCGGTGCGCCACCACGCCCACTCCGGCCACCGCGAGCGCCAGCCCCGCCCCGATCACCGGCAGCTGGCCGTAAGGAACGCCGACCGTGATCGCGACCCCGCCGAGCCAGGCGCCGAGCGCGTTGCCGAGGTTGAACGCGCCCTGGTTGACCGTCGAGGCGAGGTTGCGCGCGCCGTCGGCGGCCGTGAGCACCCGCAGCTGCAACGGCGCCACCAGCGCGAAGGCGAGAATGCCCCACAGGCCGATGAGCGCGGTGGCGGGCATCAGGGCGGCGCTCGCCGGGACCAGCGCCAGGAGCACGAGGGCGAGCGCGATCCCTAAGCCGATCACCGAGGGCATCTGCCGCCAGTCGCCGAGGCGGCCGCCGAGCACGTTGCCCAGCGTCAGCCCGACGCCGAACAGCAGCAGCACGCCGGTGATCGCCGAGGGGGTCGCGCCGGCGGTGGCGGCGAGCAGCGGCGCGACGTAGGTGAAGACGCTGAACAGGCTGGCCGAGGCGAGCACGCTGAGCAGCATCGCCAGCACCACCTGCGTCCGGCGCAGGACCCGCATCTCGGACAGGAGGCTGCCGGATTCGTGGGCGAGGTGCCGCGGCAGCCAGGCGAGGAGGGCCGCCGCCGCCACGAAGCCGATGCCGACCACGGCCCAGAACGTCGCCCGCCAGCCGAGAGCGTGGCCGAGCGCGGTGCCGAACGGCACGCCGAGCACGTTGGCGAGGGTGAGCCCGGTGAACATGATCGCGATGGCGCTGGCCTTGCGGTGCGCCGGTACGAGGTCGGCCGCCACCACCGAGCCGAGGCCGAAGAAGGCGCCGTGGCAGAGCGCCGTGACGATGCGGGCGAGCATCAGGAGGCGGTAATCGGGAGCGAGCGCGCAGAGCGCGTTGCCGAGGATGAACAGGCCGACCAGCACCAGGAGCGCCCGCCGCCGGTCGAGGCGCGACAGCGCCACCGCCACGAGCGGCGAACCGAAGGTGACGCTGAGCGCGTAGCCGGAGACCAGCAGGCCCGCCTTCGGGATGCTCACGCCGAGATCGGTCGCCATCTCGGGCAGGAGCCCCATGATGACGAATTCGGTGGTGCCGATGCCGAAGGAGGCCGCGGCGAGCGCCAGGAGGGCCAGGGCCGCGGACCGCCCGGTCGCGGCGGCGCCGGCCGTGTCGTGGAGAGTGTGCTGCATCGCCGTCCTCGTTGTTGCGTTGCAGCATAGGCCGGAAGGTTGGAGCGGCTTAAGCCCACTCGCCGCATGGCAGGTTTGCGGTGCCTCGGTTTTGCCGACGGCTCTCGCTGCGGCCGGGTCCATGCACGCGACGGAGACATCACCCTCGATGTCATCCCGGCGCTCGACGTAGTCGAGAACCCGGGATCCATAACCGCCGACGGTGGAGAACGAGGCGGGACGCGATCCGCTTCATCCTGGACCGTCGGCGGCTATGGATCCCGGGTTCCGCTGCGCGGCCCCGGGATGACCAAGAGGGTTTCAGTCTCGCTGATGGATCGACCCGATTCCTACGGCAGCGCGGCCCGCGGCCCGGTCCCCGTCGGCAGGGCCGCGAGCGCGTCGCGCATCGTCGCCTCGGTGAGGATCTGCGGCAGCACCGCGACGCCGCCGCGGCCGTCGTAGAGCAGGTAGAGCGGCACGCCCGAGCGGCCGTTCGCCTCCAGCACCCGGGTGATCTCCGGGTTCTGGTTGGTCCAGTCGCCCTTGAGCTGGGCGACGTCGTGGGCCTTGAAGGCCTCGCGCACGGCCGCCGCCCGCAAGGTCGCGCGGTCGTTGACCTGGCAGGTGATGCACCAGGCCGCCGTCATGTTGACGAAGACCGGGCGGCGCTCGGCGAGCAAAGCATCGAGCCGGGCCTGGGTGAACGGCTCGATCCCGCCGGCGCTCGCGACCGCCACCGGGCCGGCGCGGTCCCGGTCGAGGGCCACCAGCAGGCCGGCGAGGCCGAGGAGGCCGAGCGCCAGGGCCGCGAGGCCCGCCCGCCGGGCGAGGCCGTCCGCCGTCGCGGTGCGGGCGGAAAGCCAGGCGCAGAACGCCACCAGCACGAGGCCCGTGAGCCCGGCCATCAGCCCGACCGGCCCGACCTGCTGGCTCAGCACCCAGACGAGCCACGCCACCGTGAGGTAGAGCGGGAAGGCCAGCAATCCTTTGAGGGTCTCCATCCAGGCGCCGGGCCGCGGCAGGCGGCGCAAGGCGGCCGGCCAAGCCGCCAGCAGCGCGAAGGGGAGGGCGAGGCCGAGGCCGAGCGCCGCGAAGACCGTGAGCGCTACCGCCGCTCCCTGCGTCAGGCCGTAGCCGACCGCCGCGCCCATGAACGGAGCGGTGCAGGGCGTGGCGACCACCGTCGCCAGCACGCCGGTGAAGAACGAGCCCTCGAGCCCGGCGCGCCGGGTCAGGCCGTCGCCCAGAGCCGCCGCCCGGCCACCGAGATGCCAGACCCCCGACAGGGAGAGGCCCATGGCGAACAGCCCGTAGGCGAGGCCGGCCACCACCAGGGGCGATTGCAGCTGGAAGCCCCAGCCGATCTGCGCCCCGCCGGCCCGGAGCGCGATCAGCAGCCCGGCGAGGCCCAGGAAGGTCGTGAGCACGCCTACCGCGTAGGCGAGGCCGTGCAGCCGCACCCGGCCCGGGCTCTCGCCCGAATGGCGCACCAGGCTCAGCACCTTGATCGACAGGACCGGGAAGACGCAGGGCATCAGGTTGAGCAGGAGCCCGCCCAGGAAGGCGAGGAGGGCCGCCTGCCACAGGCCCTCGGCCTCGGCCGGCGCGGTGGCGGCGACCGGCGCGGCGGGGGCAGCGCTCGCCGGCGCCGGCGCGGGCGCGGGCGTCGCATCGCCGAGAGCGTAGGCGCGGCGGACCGGGCCGGATCCGGTCTCCTCGGTGAAGGTCAGTACCCCGTCGGCCCGGGGCGCCGGCGCGTCGGCGGCGGCTTGGCTGCTGCGCTGGAGCCGCAGGTGCAGGCCCGTGGCGTCGCTCGTCGCGACCTGCTCCGCGGCGTGCTCCAGGGCGGTCTCGGAATAGGGGAAGAACGCGACGTCGCGGGCCTCGAGACCCGGCGCGTCGACGGTCAGGACCGGCGTCGCGCCGTCCTGGACCATCCGAACCGGCCAGGGCGCCGGGACCGGCAGCCGCTCGCGCCCTTGCGCGAACAGGGCGGCGTGGCGGGGATCGGGCCGCGGGCTGGTCCCGGCGGGCGCCACCGGCAGGCTCGTCGAGAGCGTGGCCTCGCCCGGCACGCATTCGCGCTCGCAGACGAGATAGGAGACCTTGGCCCGGAGCGGGACCGGTCCGGGGCCGAGGGTCTCGGGCGCCGTCACCGGCACCGTCAGCAGCACCTCGCCCTCGTAGCCGAAATTCATCAGGTCGCCGACCGGGATCCGCTCCGGCGCCGGCCACGCGATCGCGCCCGCGGAGAAACCCGCCGGCAGCGTCCAGGCGATCTCCGGCGGCAGGCCGGAATCGCCGGGATTGCGCCAGTAGACGTGCCAGCCCGGCTTCATCGTCAGCCGCAGGCCGGCGGTGAGCGTGGCGCCCGGCGCGACGGCGCTTTCCTGCGTCACCAACTCGGCCCGGACGAGGTCGGCGTATTTCGACGGCCGCTGCCCCTGCGCCCCGGCGGCGGCGACCGTGAGGCAGGAGAGGAGAAGGGCGAGGAGGGGCGCGAGGCGGGGCATGCACCCGGGTTACCCGGACTCTGGGGCGCTGGCGAGGCCGGGCGGATCGCGTTCGCGTGAGGCGGCGCTCAGGTCCGCCAGGGCGGGGGATCGAGGGCGGCGGCGAGCGCGTCGAGGAAGCGCCGGGTGCGGGCGGCGCGGGCGCGCCGGGGCGCGCCGAGGAGCGCCGTCACGGGAGCGTCGGGCAGGACGTGGGCGGGCAGCAGCCGGACGAGGCGCCCCGCCCGCAGGTCGTCGGCGACGTCCCATTCCGAGCGCAGGATGATCCCGCGCCCGGCGAGCGCCCAGCCGCGCACCACCTCGCCGTCGTTGCTGGACAGGCGCGGCTCGATCCGGACCCGCGCCTCCGCACCGTCGCGGCGGAAGCGCCACAGGGTGACGTCCTCGTCGTTCTCGCGCAGAGCGATGCAGGCATGGGCGCGCAGGTCGGCCGGGCCGGCCGGCGTGCCGCTTGCGGCGAGATAAGCGGGCGCGGCACAGACGACGCGGTCGTTGGGGGCGAGGCGCCGGGCGATCAGTCCGGGCGCGGCTTGCGCGATCCCGCCGACATGGATCGCGAGGTCGAAGGTGCCGGCCGGCACGCCGCCGAGGCGGTCGGAGAGCGTCAGGTCGAGGGCGACTTCCGGGTGCGCCGCCTGAAAGGCCGCGGCGACCGGGGCGACGTGGCGGCGGCCGAAGCCGAGCGGCGCCACGATCCGCAGGTGGCCGACCACCTGCCCGCGCCGGGCGGCCAGGGCCTCGTCGAGCTCGGCCAGTGAGGCAAGAATCTCGCGGCCGCGCTCGGCGAGCAATTCGCCCTCGTCGGTCAGCGCGAGGTGGCGCCCGGCCCGGTCGACGAGATGCACGCCGAGCCGCTCCTCGAGGGCGCGCAGGCGCTGCGTGACCGCCGGCGGCGACACGTCGAGGGCCCGCGACGCGGCGGCGAGGGAGGGCGCCTCGGCCACGGCGAGGAAGAAGCGGACGTCGTCGGTCGCGAGCATTAAGCCGTAGCTTAATGCAGTAGGCAGGCGGCGTTAATGGCGTTGCCCACCGTTCCATGGTCTTCACGGGGAAACGACGCGATCACGGCGAGCGCAGAAGACCCATGCCCGAGACGAGCCGGACCCCCCTGGACTACCTGGAGACCCCCTGCCTCCTCCTCGACGAGGCGCGGCTGCGTGCCAACGTCGCGCGGATGCGTGCCCACCTCGACGGCCTCGGCGTCGCGCTCCGGCCACACCTGAAGACCGCCAAGTCCCTCGACGTCGCCCGCATCGCGATGGTCTCGGGCTCCGGCCCGGCGACGGTCTCCACCTTGCGCGAGGCGGAGTACTTCGCGGCCGGCGGCGTGCGCGACATGATCTACGCCGTCGGCATCACCCCGGCGAAGCTGCCGCGGGTCGCCGCGATCCGGGCCGGCGGCGCCGACCTCGCGATCATCCTCGACAGCGTCGAGCAGGCGCAAGCCGTGGCCGAGCACGCCCGCGCCAGCGGCGACGCCGTGCCGGCGCTGATCGAGGTCGATGCCGACGGCCACCGCTCCGGCGTCGCGCCGGGCGATTCTGACACCCTGGCGGCGATCGGCCGGCGGCTGACCGCCGGCGGCGCGGCCCTGCGCGGCGTCCTGCTGCATGCCGGCGACAGCTACGCCCTGAGCGATCCCGCCGCGCTCGCGGCGGCGGCGGAGGCCGAGCGGGTCGCGGCGGTGACGGCGGCCGGGGCGCTCCGGGCGGCCGGGCTGCCCTGCCCGGTGGTCAGCGTCGGCTCGACCCCGACCGCGCGCTTCGCCCGCGACCTCACCGGTATCACCGAGGTTCGCGCCGGCGTATTCATGCTCGGCGACCTGTTTCAGGCCGGCGTCGGCTCGGTCGCGGTCGAGGACATCGCCCTCTCGGTGCTCGCCACGGTGATCGGCCACCAGCGGGCGAAGGGCTGGATCGTCGTCGATGCCGGCTGGATGGCGCTTTCGCGCGATCGCGGCACGGCGCGTCAGGCGGTCGATCAGGGCTACGGCGTGGTCTGCGACGCGGCCGGGCGGCCCTATCCCGACCTGATCGTCCGCGACGCCAACCAGGAGCACGGCATCCTGGCGCTGCGGCCGGGCTCGGGCGCGGCGCTGCCGGATCTTCCGATCGGCGCGCAGGTCCGCATCCTGCCGAACCACGCCTGCGCGACGGGGGCGCAGCACGACCGCTACCACGTCCTCGACGGGGCGGGCCGCGTCGCGGCGGAATGGCCCCGCATCAACGGCTGGTAGGAGACACCCATGACCGAGTCGATCACCCGCATCGCCACCGCCGCCGCGCCGGCGCCGGCCGGGCATTACGCGCAAGGCACCGCCTGGCGCGACCTCGTCTTCGTCTCAGGGCAACTCGCCGCCCGGCCCGACGGCAGCCACACCGCCGACCAGCCGTTCGACGTGCAGGTGCGCCAGGCGCTGGCGAGCCTGCTCGCCATCCTGGCGGAGGCGGGCAGCGGGCCGGAGCATATCCTGCGGGTGACCGCCTACATCGTCGGCGTCGAGCACTGGCCGGACTTCAACCGGGTCTATGCCGAGATGCTGGGGGAGGCGCGGCCGGCCCGCACGGTGGTGCCGGTGCCGGAGCTGCACCACGGATATTTGGTAGAGGTCGAGGCGATCGCGGTCAGGGGCGGGTGAAACACCGGCTTCTCGGCTCACGCGTTCGGCTTCCCACCTCACAGGGTCATCCCGGGGCTCGGCGAAGCCGAGAACCCGGGATCCATAAACGCTGACGATGCCGGACAGGGTGACCGGCCTTCCGCCTCTTCTTGAGACGTCAGCGGTTATGGATCCCGGGTTCCGCTTCGCGGCCCCGGGATGACCCGGAGAGTGAAAGGACCGTAGCGGGAGCCGAACACTCCCGCGGGTCAGGCTGCCGCCTCAGCCGGCATCCTCCGGCTCCGGGCCGCGGGTCAGGTCGAGGGCCTTGCCCGATGAGTCCTTGGCCTGCCCTTCGCCCTTGCCGTCACCCTTGCCCACGATCCGCTCCGGCGGCTTCAGCGCCACGGTGGCGCCGGTGCGGGCGGCCTCGTAGATCGCCTCCATCAGGATCTGGTCCTGCAGGCCTTCCTCGCCGGGCGTGCGCGGCGTGCGGTTCTCGAGGAGGCAGGTCGCGAAATGATCGATCTCGAGGGCGAACTGGTTCTTCTCGCTCAGCACCCGCTCCTCCTTCGCCTCGGCCTTGCCCTCGCGGTGATTCAGGAACAGCCGCTGGCCCTGATACGCGAAGGCGTTCTGGAGCTGGATCGCGCCGCCCTCGGCCTGGACGGTGAGCGAGCGGGTCTCGTGCGCCCCGTAGCTGGTGGAGCAGAGCGCCAGCGCGCCGGAGGGGAAGCGCAGGGTGAAGGCCACCGTCTCCTCGACCTCGCGATAGAGCGGATCGTCCGAGGAGTGCACCTGCGCCTGGACCGAGACCGGCTCCTCGCCCATCAGCGCCCGCACGCCGTTGAGGCAGTAGAGCCCGATATCCGGCAGCGCGCCGCCGCCGGCGAGCGCCTTCTTCATCCGCCACTGCTCGGGCAGGCTCATGGTCTGCGTGTTGGTTGCCTCGATCAGCTTGACCTTGCCGTATTTGGCGCTCCGCACCAGCCGCACGACCTCGCGGTTGTAGGGCTCGTACTGGCAGCGATAGGCGATCATCAGCTTCACGTTAGCCTGGGCGCAGGCATCGATCATCGCCCGCGCCTCCGCGGCGGACGACGCCATCGGCTTCTCGCACAGCACGTGCTTGCCGGCGCCGGCCGCAGCGATGACCTGGTCGCGGTGGAGCGCGTTCGGGGTGACGATATAGACCGCCTTCACCTCCGGGTTGCGGGCGAGCGCGTCCCAGCCATCGTAGCCGTAGACCGCCTCGGGCCTGATCCCGTGCTGCGCCGCCACCGCCTTCGCCTTCTCGGGCGAGCCCGACATCAGGGCGACGAGCTTCGCCTTCCGACACTCGGCGAGCGCGGGAAGAATCTCCTCCAGCGACAGCCGGCCGAGGCCGACGACCGCGAAGCCGATCCGCTCGCCCGGCGGCAGCGGGGCCGGCGGCGGCGCCGAGGGCCGGTCGGACGGACCGCGCCAATTCGGGAACGTCACCTTGCCGTTCTCGACCTTGCCGGTATCAACCGGCCGCTCGGGACCGGGCACCCCCGACCCCGATGCCGCTTGCGCCGCCGCGCCGCCGAGCCCGACCAGGGTGGCGCCGCCGGCCATCATCAGGCTCCGGCGCGAGAGGGCGGTGACATCGTCCGGCATCGGGCAACCATCCGTTGAGGGCAGAGAGCCTGCGCAACGTGTCGGGGGTGGCGGGGTTCCGCTGCCGCTACGCCCGGCTGGACCGCGCGACAACGGCTCTGGCGATGCCTCTCGAGACCTCTGCCATGCAGAAAGGCCGGCCCTCCCGGACCGGCCTTCCCAAAAACTCAGATCGTCGAAGCGCTCACTCGCCCGCCATCATCTCCGGCGAAAAGTGCCCGCACCAATCCTGGGCCGAGACCACCGGCCACAGGCCGTGCCCTTGCGGCTCCGGCTGGCTCACCGGCGGGTTGAAGCGGCACAGGCCTTCCTCGCCCTGGGCGGCGGCGCCGTTCAGCTTGTGGTCGTCGAAGTAGCGGCAGCTGCGGCAGTTCGCGGACGGGTTCGTCGCCATGCGGCATCTCCTTGCGAATTAGAAAACTTCCAATCGAGCAGTCAACGACCGGTCCGGCGGCGGGTTCCCGGGCTAGCCGATGCGGCTTTCGACCACGGGGCATCCGCCGCTTCGGTCTTGAACAAATCAGGAACGAGAGCCAGGTTGCGGGCATGGACGATGCCCTGAAGAAGAAGCTCACAGTGCTCGCCGACGCGGCGAAGTACGATGCCTCCTGCGCCTCGTCGGGAGCGCGGAAGCGCAAGGCGGAGGCCGGCGGCCTCGGCTCCACCACGGGGGCCGGCATCTGCCACGCCTACACGCCGGACGGGCGCTGCGTCTCGCTCCTGAAGATCCTGCTCACCAATTACTGCCTCTTCGACTGCGCCTATTGCGTCAACCGCCGCTCCTCGAACGTCCGGCGGGCGAAGTTCTCGGTCGACGAGGTGGTGACGCTGACGGTCGAGTTCTACAAGCGCAACTACATCGAGGGGCTGTTTCTCTCCTCCGGGATCATCCGCTCGCCCGACCACACGATGGAGCAGCTGATCCGGGTGGCGAAGAGCTTACGCCAGCGGCACGGCTTTCGCGGCTACATCCACCTGAAGACCATTCCCGAGGCGAGCCCGTGGCTGATCGAGCAGGCCGGCCTCTACGCCGACCGGCTCTCGATCAACCTGGAGCTGCCGACCGAGGCGAGCCTGGAGCGGCTGGCGCCGGAGAAGGACGGCGCCGCGATCCAGACCGCGATGGGCCAGATGGGCGAGCGCATCCTGCAGGCGAAGGAGGAGAAGCGCCGCTTCGCCCCCGCCGGCCAGTCGACGCAGGTGATCGTCGGGGCCGATGCCAGCACCGACGAATCGCTGATCCGCACCAGCGCCCGCCTCTACGACCATTACGGCCTGAAGCGGATCTACTACTCGGCCTTCAGCCCGATCCCCGACGCCGCCTCGATCCTGCCGAGCAAATCCCCGCCGCTCCAGCGCGAGCACCGGCTCTACCAGGCCGACTGGCTGATGCGGTACTACGCCTTCTCGCCCGACGACGTGGCGGGGGCGACCGAGTCCGGCATGCTCGCCCTCGACGTCGATCCCAAGCTCGCCTGGGCCCTGAAGAACCGCGAGCGCTTCCCCGTCGACGTCAACCGGGCCGACCGGGAGATGCTCCTGCGGGTGCCGGGCCTCGGCGTGCGGGCGGTCGACAAGATCGTGGCGGCGCGCCGGCACGCGACCTTGCGCCTCGACGACGTCGCCCGCCTGACCTCCGGCCTGAAGCGCGCCCGGCCGTTCCTGGTCGCGGCCGATTACGCGCCGACCCGCCTCACCGACCGGCTCGACCTGCGCGCCCGTCTCGCCGAGCCCCCGCGCCAGCTGAGCCTGTTCTAGATGCGGCCCCGCACGATCCGCCTGGCGCCCGGCGCCGACCTCGACGGGTTTCGCGCGGCGATCCGGCACCTCGTCCCGGCGGGGGTGGCGCCGGAGGCGGTGACCTGGGTCGAGGGCGAAGCGGCCTCGCTGTTTCCCGAGGACGAGGCGGGCGCGCCCGGCCCGGCCCTCGCCCTGCCCCGGGCGGTGGCGGCCCTGGTGGCGCCGGTCGTCATGCACCGCGATCCCGAGCGCTACGGCCTGCTCCACCGGCTGATCTGGCGGGTGGCGGAAGGAGAGCGGCATCTCGCCGAGGTGGCGAGCGACCCGCTGGTCCATCGCCTGGCTCTCATGCGCAAGGCGGTGGCGCGCGACCTGCACAAGATGCACGCCTTCCTGCGCTTCCGCCGCGCCGGATCGGGGGAGGGCGGGCGCGAGCGCTTCGCCGCCTGGTTCGAGCCCGAGCACCACATCCTGGCGGAGGCAGCACCCTTCTTCTCCGCGCGCTTCCCCTCTTTCGACTGGTCGATCCTGACACCGGACGGCTCGGCCCACTGGGACGGCCGCGCCTTGCGCTTCGGGCCGCCGGGGCGGCGCGAGGACGTGCCGGATGAGGACGCGTTCGAAGCCGGCTGGACCGACTATTATTCCAGTACCTTCAACCCCGCCCGTACCAACCTGGCGGCGATGCGGGCCGAGATGCCGAAGAAGTACTGGCACAACATGCCCGAGACGGCGGCGATCCCCGGCCTGGTGCGGGAGGCCGGCCGGCGGGTCGGGGAGATGATCGCCCGGGCGCCCGAGGCGCCGGTCAAGCGCGTGCCGGCCCGGGCGCTCGCCGCGATGGCGGCGCAGGAACCCGCCTCCCTCGACGCGCTGAACGCGGTGATCCGCGCCTCGGCGCCGCTGGTGCCGGGCGCGACGCAGGCCGTGCTCGGCGAGGGACCGCTCGGGGCGGCGATCGCCTTCGTGGGCGAGCAGCCGGGCGACCAGGAGGACCTCCAGGGGCGGCCCTTCGTCGGACCGGCGGGCCAGCTCCTGGCGCGGGCGCTGATTGAAGCGGGGATCGACCGCGACCGGGCCTATCTCACCAATGCGGTCAAGCATTTCAAGTTCGAGCAGCGGGGCAAGCGGCGCATCCACCAGAAGCCGAGTGCCGGCGAAGTCGCGCATTACCGCTGGTGGCTCGACCGCGAGCTCGCCTTCGTGGCGCCGCGGCTGGTGGTGGCGCTCGGCGCCACCGCCGTGCTGGCGCTCACCGGCCGGCCGGTGCCGGTCACCCGCGCCCGCGGGCCCGCGACGTTCGGGGAAAAGCCCTATGCGGGCTTCGTCACCGTGCATCCCTCCTACCTGCTGCGGCTGCCCGACGAGGCGCGGGGGGAGGCCTATGCGGGCTTCGTCGCGGACCTGCGGCGGGCCTCCGCCCTCTCCGTAGACCCGGCGCCCTGCCTCGGTTTGCTCGGCTGACGCGCCGGGAACGATGCCGGGAAACGTTGCAGTGCGGCAACCAACCGCTTGCTGCCGAGTTTGTCGCCAGACCAAACCGGGAAACGAGGACCATGAGGCTGATCGTGTCCGCCCTCGCGGCGGGAGCTTGTCTGGCAGGCGCCGTGGCGCCGGCCATCGCCCGAACCAGCGCCAAGGCGCCGGACCGCTTCGACGGCACCTGGAGCGTCGAGGTCATCACCGAGAGCGGGGCTTGCGACCGGGCCTACCGCTACGGCGTCATCATCCAGAACGGCCAGGCCCGCTACGCCGGCGGCGGCGACTTCACCGTCTCGGGCCGCGTGCAGCCGAGCGGTGCCGTGCGGGCGACGATCAGCCGGGGCGACGCCGCCGCCCAGGTGGTCGGCCGGCTGGGCGGCGAAGGCGCCGGCAACGGCACCTGGACCACGTCCGGTTCCACCTCTTGCAAGGGCCGCTGGAACGCCGAGCGCCGGGGCTGATTGGGGAAGCGCCGCGGCTGATGAGAATATGCCGCGGCTGACCGAGAGGACGCCGCGGACGGGTGGGCAAGAACTGCCGCTCAGCTTCGCGGCAGCGAACGGCTTAGTCCGAAAACCTGCATTTCCTCCGGGTTCTGCCCAAGATCCGCCCATGATCGGCACGAGGCTTGCCGGGTGAGTGGCGGTTGATTCGGCCGAGGCCCGGATATGAGAGTTCTGTTGTACGGCGCGATCTGCACCCTGGCGGCGATGGAGATCGCCGCCGCGGCCCATCCGGCCGTGGCGGCCCCGAGCTCCCGCGCCGAACACCGGCGCGCGATGCTCGCCCCCCTCGAACAAGCCGCGACGGAGTGCTTCGCCGAGACCATCGGCAACAACCCGGCAGCTCTGGCCCATGCCCGGGCCGGGCGCTGGTACGAGGCGGCCGGCGTGATCGGCTTCCTGTGCCGGCCCGAGGTCGATGCGATGACCAAGGCCCGCGACCACCTCGAGGGCCGCGGTGCCGGCGGGCGCTACTTCACCGGGCAATATACCCGCCATCTCGGCCAGGAACTGGCGCGGCGCCTCGAGCCGCTGCTCACCACCAAGGCAGTCGCCACCGCCGAGCCGAGGGCCGACAGCGAGGCGCCGGCGGCGCCGGCCGAGGAGCCGTGAGGACGGCTGCCAAGCCTGTGAGCAGCGGCTAGGTACCCTCGGAGCACCGGTCACGAATGGGTCGTCGTCGCTTCATCGCTGAAGCCCAGGAGGGGCATCCGAATCCTCGTCTCACGTGAGCCGACGATCAGAGATGGTCAGTGCTCGTCACCGTGAGAGTCTGTTTGAGTCGTGAGGACGGATCTACCACAAATTTTCCATCCCACGTGCGCCCTCATCCTGAGGTGCGAGTGAAACGAGCCTCGAAGGAGGCCTCCAGAGATTTCGAGACTGCTGGAAGCTTCCTTCGAGGTCAGTCGATCTTCGATCGACTGACACCTCAGGATGAGGTTGTGGGTGGGATAAGGCCTACCAATCAGTCAAACAGGCTCTCAGAGAGTCATGGGGTTCCAGCGCGGTCTCCACTGACGCCGCACGAAACTCGCTACAATTGTCGAGACCGCCGAAACCGCACCTTAAGACAAGATTGACAGGCCCGGCCGGCGTTAAGATTGAGGTAGGGCCCATGACGGCTAGCTGATCGGGAACGGATCGCCCGAAAGGATTTCGCCGTGACCGAGACCAGCACCATCGCCGCGGCGCTTCCGCCGGCCGCGATCGAACCCGTCGTCCGGACCAGTCCCGCGCGTGCCCCCCAGCCCAGCCTCGATCCGCCGCTCGATCCCCCCCTCGACCCGGCGGTGACCCTCGACCTGAGCCCGGATGCCCGGCGGACCATCGCGCGCGACGCCGCATCGACCGACGATGCCCCCGAGAGCAAGCCCGAGCGGGCCCATTACCGGCGCGACCCCGACAGCAAGCAGATCGTGTTCCAGGTCGTCGGCTCGGACGGGTCGGTCGTCGAGCAGCTGCCCTCGGAAGCCGTGATGCGGGCGCGGACCTATGCGCGCGAGGCGGAGGCCGCCCGGTCGGCGGAGATCGGGACCTCGGTGGCGCGGTCGGCCTGAGGGCCGCGAGAACGGCTTCGATCCGCGCCGGGTCGGCTCCGGTCCGGCCCGGGCCCGATCCAGGATGGATCGGCACCGATCCGCGACAGATCGGCCCGATGGCCGAGCATCGCGACCGCTCCATATGGTGTAGCCTCGCGGCCCGAGAGCCGACGCGCCGGACGACGAGGCGCATTTGGAGCCGGACGCCATGGCGACGACGCCCCCCTCCCTCGACGCCGCGACCTATGCCGACCTGCGCCAGGCGGTCGGCGACCAGGCGATGCCGGTGCTGCTCGGGCGCTTCCAGGCCCAGCTGCGGGACTGGTCGGTGCGGGGCGAGCCGGCGGCGCTCGGCGCCGCGGCGCACGGGGTGATCGCCTCCTCGGGCCTGATCGGCTTCACCCGGCTGTCGCGGCTCTGTGCCGCGCTCGAGATCGCCTGCCAGGGCGACGATTTCGAGGCGATCCGCGCGCTCGCCGCCGACGTCGCCGCCGAGAAGGCCTTTGCCGAGGCCGAGGTCGCTCGGCTGATCGCGGCCGGCTGACGGATCACGCCACCCGCCGCGTATCGGTCCAGGTCGCCCCGTCGGCGAGGCGGTAATCGACGCTCTCCGAGAGCCGGCCGGTCGGCACCACCCGGACCGCCTCCGGCCGGGACAGCTCGTCGCACCGCGCCAATGCCTCGTCGATGTCGAGGGGAGGGGGCATCTCGCCGCCGAGGCGGCGCCACCACTGCACCGCCTTCTCGCGGGCGAACCCGGTGGCTTCGAGGTCGAGGCGCACGGTCATCGCGTCCTCGTCGCCCTCCAGCGCCACCGCCAGCACGTCGGGACCGCGGTGGCGCGCCTCGCGCCGGAAGCGCCAGCCGGCCACCGGCCACCAGTGCGCCTGGGCCTCGCGCACCACCGCGACGGTGCCGGCGGAGAGGATTGCGGTCTCGTCGTCGGCCACCGCCTCGTGCGGCATCTCGGCCTCGTCCTCTTCCTCGGGCTCGACCCAGCAGCCCTCGCAGGTGCTGGCATTGAGCGCGATCAGCGCGCCGCAGCCCGGGCAGGGCTTGGCCCGGGGCGCGCCGGTCTCGCCCATGAGCCGCGCCCGGGCGACGGCATTGGCCGAGAGCACGTCGATCGGCCCGTGGCGGCGCACCAGGCCGGCATAGTCGAGGACCAGGGCGTCGGTCTTGCCGGGCGCCCGGCGCAAGGCCCGGCCGACCTGCTGCACGTAGAGGCCGGTGCTCTGGGTCGGGCGCAGAAGGGCGATCAGGTCGACCTCCGGCACGTTGAAGCCGGTCGCCAGCACGCCGACCGAGGTGAGGCAGCGCAGGCGCCCGGCCCGGAAGTCGCGCACGATGCGGTCGCGTTCGCGCTTCGGGGTCTCCCCCGAGATCGATTCGCACGAGAACCCCTCGGCCCGGATCGCGTCGCGCACCGCGTCGGCGTGCTTCACCCCGGCGCAGAAGGCGAGCCAGGCCCGGCGCTCGGCGCCGTACGCGACCATCTCGGCGACGGCCGCCTTGGTGATGACGTCGCGGTTCACCGCCGCCTCCAGCGCGCCGGGCACGTAGTCGCCGGCGCGCAGTGGTACGCCGCTGACGTCGAGGATCGTGGCGGTGGCCTTCGAGACCAGGAGCGCGAGGTAGCCCTCTCGGATCAGGTCGCCGACCTGCGCTTCGTAGACGATCGCATCGAAGACGCGGCCCTGGCCCTCGTCGAGGCGGCCGCTGTCGAGGCGGTAGGGGGTGGCGGTGAGGCCGACGAGGCGCATCTCGGGCGAGCGCGCCCGCACCGCGTCGAGGAAGCGGCCGTAGCGGGTCTCGGCATCGCGGGGAATCAGGTGGGCCTCGTCGACGATCACCAGGTCGAAGCCGCCGGTCGCCTCGACCCGGTTCCACACCGACTGGATGCCGCAGAACAGGATCGCCTTCGTCTCCTCGCGCCGCCCGAGCCCGGCCGAGACGATGCCGGCCGGCGCCTCGGGCCAGAGGGCGAGGAGCTCGGCGTGGTTCTGGGCGATCAGCTCGCGGGTATGGGTGACGACGGCGATGCGGGCGCCCGGATCCCGGGCCATGGTCTCGCGCACCAGGGTGGCGATGACGAGGCTCTTGCCGGCCCCGGTCGGCAGCACGATCAGGCCGTTGCGGCCACCGCGCGCCCAATCGGCCTGGAGCGCGTCGAGGCTCGCGCGCTGGTAGGGACGAAGCAGCATCGCGCCGCCATAGCCGGAGAATGGCGGCGCATCCAGGCTTGACAGCGGGGGGAGGTGGGTGGGCCGGTTCTCAGGGCTGCCGGCGAATCAAAGAGCTATAGAGTAGACTGAATGGCGCGGGATCCCCTCTCCCACTCGGGAGAGGGAGACGCGCTCGATCTTTGACCAATCGAGCCAAGCGGACGGCGTCTTACTCCGCGGCCTGCAACCACTCCGCCTGCCGCGGCTCCTCGCCCACCACCTCGTCGGTATGGACCTCGAACTTGGCGAGCCAGGCCGGACCGAAGCTCGTCGAGATCGCCACGTCGGTGGCGTCGCGGCCGCGCGCCATCACGATGCGGCCGATCCGCGGCGTGTTGTGGCGTGCGTCGAACGTGTACCAGCGCCCGCCCAAGTAGACCTCGAACCAGGCGGAAAAGTCCATCGGGTCCGGCACCGCCGGCACGCCGATGTCGCCGAGATAGCCGGTGCAGTAGCGCGCCGGAATGTTCATGCAGCGGCAGAAGGTGACGGCGAGGTGCGCGAAGTCGCGGCAGACGCCCTCGCGCTGGTTGAAGCCGTCCAGCGCCGAGCGGGTCGAATCGGCGCGCTGGTAGTCGAAGCGGATGTGGTTGTGGACGTAAGTCACGATGGCCTGGACGCGAGCCCATCCCTCGGGCGTGTTCCCGAACAGCTGCCAGGCGGTATTCGACAATTTGTCGGTGTCGCAGTAGCGGCTGGCGAGCAGGAAGGGCAGCACGTCGTCGGGCAGATCCTGCACCGGGTGCTGCACCGCGTCCGGCGCGTAATCGTCGACCTCACCGCTGTCCTGGACCAGGAAATCGGCCGAGAACGTGATGCGGCCGCCCGGTGCGGTGACGCGGGTGCAGAGATTGCCGAAGGAATCGACGAACTGATGCGCGGGGACCGGCGGGTCGATGGTCATGGTGTCGGGCGTGATCAGGTCGCCGGCCCGGTCGGGATGCACGTTGAGCATCAGGACCATCGGGGTCGGGCCGGGCGTGTCGAAGGCGATCGAGTAGCCGGTGCGGATCTTCATCGTGGGTCCACGCAAGTCGAAAAACGTGGTGCATAAAGTCCGAATCCGCGCCGTTGTTCCGAGTTCTCGCCCAGTTCGCCCCGCAGGTTTCGCCCAAATGTTGTGCAGGCGTCACAGCTCTGCGCTTGCGTCTGCTTCTCGACTCTCGCGTCAACCGCCCGTGAGAGTGCTGGCGAGGAGCTTCAGGTTCAGGACCACGATCACGGCGGCGATGGTCCAGGACAGGATTTTGAGCCAGGCCGGGATGACGAAGACCCCCATCTTGTTCTTGTCGGAGACGAAGCGGACCAGCGGGATCACCGCGAAGGGCAGCTGCATCGACAGGACGACCTGGCTCAAGACCAGCAACCGGGCGGTGCCCTCGTCGCCGTAGAGCCCGGTGACGATCACCACCGGCACGATGGCGATGCCGCGGGTGATGAGGCGGCGCGCCCAGTCGGGCAGGCGCAGCCGCAGGAAACCCTCCATCACGATCTGGCCGGCGAGGGTCGCGGTGACGGTGGAATTGAGGCCGGAGGCCAGGAGGGCGAGGGCGAACAGGGTCGAGGCGAGGCCGACGCCGAGGAGCGGCGAGAGCAGGGCGTGCGCCTCCTCGATCTCCTGCACGCCGGTATGGCCGGAGCCGTGGAAGACCTTGGCCGCCATGATCAGGATCGCCGCGTTGACGAAGAGCGCGAGGGTGAGCGCGATCGTCGAATCGGCGACCGCGAAGCGCAGCGCGCTGCGCCGGCCGGCCTCGTCGCGCGGATAGGCGCGGGTCTGCACGATCGAGGAGTGCAGGTAGAGGTTGTGCGGCATCACCGTGGCGCCGAGGATGCCGATGGCGAGGTAGAGCGCCGCCGGATCGGTGACGATCGTGGTGGACGGTACGAAGCCGCCGAGCACCTCGCGCACGGGCGGCGCCGCCATGGCGATCTGGATCGCGAAACAGGCGAAGATGATCGTCAAGAGCGCGATCACGAAGGCTTCGAGCGCGCGGAAGCCCCGGCGCATCAGGAGCAGGATCAGGAGGACGTCGAGGCCGGTCAGGATCGCGCCGGCGAGGAGCGGCAGGCCGAACAGCAGTTTCAGGGCGATGGCGGTGCCGATCACCTCGGCGAGGTCGCAGGCGATGATCGCCGCCTCGCAGGCGAGCCAGAGCGCGATGCCGACGGGACGCGAATAGGCATCGCGGCAGGCCTGCGCCAGGTCGCGGCCGGTGGCGATGCCGAGCCGCGCGGCGAGCGCCTGGAGCACCACCGCCATCAGGTTCGAGAGCAGGATGACGGCGAGCAGCGTGTAGCCGAACTGCGCCCCGCCGGCGATGTCGGTGGCCCAGTTGCCCGGGTCCATGTAACCGACCGACACCATGTAGCCGGGGCCGAGGAAGGCGAGCAGCCGCCGCGGCCAGGAGCCGGTGGTCCGCACCGGCACGCTCGCATTCATCGCCCCGAGGCTCGGCTCCGCCGCCTCAGCTCCGGCGCGCCACGCCCATCCGTCCCGCATCGACCCAGCTCTCCATCGCTCCAGCCACGCTCATATAGCCACTGCTATATTGATTTGAGAAGGCTGAATTCGAGGGGGCGATCGGGTCCGATCGCCGCGTCAGGGCCTCCGATCGCGAAAGAAGTCGCGCAGGAGCGCGGCGGCCTCGGTCTCGCGCAAGCCGCCATAGACCTCCGGGGCGTGATGGCAGGTCGGCTGATTGAAGAAGCGCGGGCCGTTCTCGACGGCGCCGCCCTTCGGGTCGGCGGCGGCGAAGTAGAGCCGGCGGATGCGCGCGAAGCTGATGGCGCCGGCGCACATCGCGCAGGGCTCCAGCGTGACGTAGAGGTCGCAGCCGGTCAGCCGCTCGTCGTCGAGCGCGGCGCAGGCGGCGCGGATCGCCAGGATCTCCGCATGCGCGGTCGGGTCGCGGTCGGCCCGGGGGCAGTTGCCGGCGACCGACAGGACGATGCCGTCCCGCATCACGACGGCGCCCACCGGCACCTCGCCGCGAGAGGCCGCCTCGCGGGCGGCGTCGAAGGCGAGGCCGAGGGGATCGGTGCGTGAAGCCCCGCTTGCGGACAGGTCCCCCCTTGCAAAATCGCGCATCGGTTCCACTCGCGTCGACAGACCCCGTCTGGTATCAGGCGCGCATGAACGACATCAACGACGACGAGACCGGGGCGCCGCAGCGGCGTCGCGGACGGGACGAGGCATCCGCGGGCTCCCCGGAGGGGCAGGCTTCCAACAAGCGTGGGACGGCCAAGGATGCGGCCCAAGGGGCTGCCAAGGCCGCGGCGCCGGCCGAGCCGGAGCCGGAGCGCATCGCCAAGGCGATCGCCCGGGCCGGCGTGGCCTCGCGCCGCGACGCGGAGGCGATGATCGCCGAGGGCCGCGTGACGCTGAACGGCGTCCGCCTCGACTCGCCGGCCGTGAACGTGACCCCGAGCGACCGCATCACGGTCGACGGCGAGCCGCTGCCGACCCGCGAGCGCACCCGGCTGTGGCTGTTCCACAAGCCCCGCGGCGTCGTCACCACCGCCCGCGACCCGGAAGGGCGCCAGACGGTGTTCGACGCGCTGCCCGAGGACATGCCCCGGGTGGTCGCCATCGGCCGGCTCGACATCAACACCGAGGGGCTCCTGCTCCTCACCAACGACGGCGGGCTCGCCAAGGTCATCGCCCATCCGGAGACCGGCTGGCTGCGCCGCTACCGCGTGCGCGCCTTCGGCGACGTCGATCAGGCGATGCTGGACGGCCTGCGTAAGGGCGTGACCATCGACGGGATGGAGTACGGCCCGGTCGAGGCGACCATCGACCGCGCGCAGGGCGACAACGTCTGGCTGACGCTCGGCCTGCGCGAGGGCAAGAACCGCGAGGTCAAGCGCATCCTCGAGCATCTCGGCCTGTCGGTGAACCGGCTGATCCGGCTCTCCTTCGGGCCGTTCCAGCTCGGCGAGCTCGAGGTCGGGCTGGTGGAGGAGATCCGCACCCGGGTGCTGAAGGACCAGCTCGGCACCACGCTCGCCGAGCAGGCCGGCGTCGACTTCACGAGTCCGGTGCGCGAGCCGATCGCGCCGTTCGGCTCGCCGAAGGCCGCCGCCCGGGCGGCGCAGGAGGGCGCGTCCCGCGGGCGCGACCCGGCCCGGCCGCAATTCGGCAAGCCCCCGGCCGCGCCGGCCGGCCGCCGGGCGCCGGTGCGGACAGTCTGGCGCGACCAGGAGGCCGAGGCCGCCGGCGACCTGCCGAATCGCGGCCGGGTGCACCGGCGCGGCGACAGCCCGCAGGAGATCCGCGCCGCCACCGCGGACGCGCCGCGCAAGCGCGTCGGCGCCATCGCCTCCGGCGACCGCCGGGTGCTGGTCGAGCGCCTGGTGGCCCAGCCGCAGGAGGAGGCGGCGCCGCATCGCCGCACCCGGTTCCGCGACGACGCCCCCAACCGCGGCCCGGGCGGCGACGACCGTCCGATGCGCCGCGACCGCGACGGCGGTTTTTCGCGAGGCGGCGCCAAGGCCGGCCTCGCCGATGACGGCGGCCGCGGGC
This sequence comes from Methylobacterium sp. EM32, assembly GCF_040593685.1. Classification (NCBI taxonomy): domain Bacteria; kingdom Pseudomonadati; phylum Pseudomonadota; class Alphaproteobacteria; order Hyphomicrobiales; family Methylobacteriaceae; genus Methylobacterium; species Methylobacterium sp. EM32. Next base: position 20,242 of record NZ_JBEXZS010000078.1, read on the forward strand.
GCGGCTTCGGCCGATCCGGCGGACGCCCGGACGGGGCCGAGGGCCGCGGCTTCGGAGCGAAGAGCTTCGGGGGCCGTGGCGGCGAAGGCCGGTCGTTCGAGGGCCGCTCCGGCGGCGAGGGCCGCGGCCACGGTGGCGGCGGGCGCTCGTTCGAGGGGCGTTCGGGCGAAGGTCGTCCTGGCGAAGGTCGTCCTGGCGGTGAAGGCCGGTCGTTCGGCGGCGGGAATCGCGGCTTCGGCGGCAAGGGCGAGGGCCGTCCCGGTGGCGGTGGCCGGTCCTTCGAGGGTCGTTCGGGCGGTGGCGAAGGCCGCGGCTTCGGCGGTGGCGGCCGGTCGTTCGATGGTCGTGCCGGTGGCGAGGGCCGCGGCCCCGGCGGCGGGCGCTCGTTCGAAGGGCGTTCCGGCGGCGAGGGGCGTTCCTTCGGCGGAAAGCCCGGCGGCGGCAAATCCTTCGGGGCTAAGCCGGGCGGAGGGAAGTCGTTCGGGGCTAAGCCCGGAGCCGGCAAGTCCTTCGGGGGCAAGTCCTTCGCCGGCAAGGGCGAGGGCCGTCCCGGCGGCGGCGGCCGGCCGGGGGGTAAGCCGTTCGGGGCCAAGCCCGGCGGCGGCTTCCGTTCCGGCGGCGGCGGCGGTGGCGGAAAGCCCGGCGGGCGCGGCGCGCGTCCCGGCGGCCGGCCGCCGCGCGGCTGAGCCTGACCGATGCGGATCGTCGGAGGAGACCTGCGCGGCCGCGGCCTCGCCGGGCCGCGCAGCGACGCGATCCGGCCGACCTCGGACCGCTTGCGCGAGGCGGTGTTCAACGTGCTCGCCCACGCCTACGACGATCCGGTCCCGGGCGCCCGCGTCCTCGACCTGTTCGCCGGGACCGGGGCGCTCGCCTGCGAGGCGATCTCCCGCGGCGCGGCCTTCGCGCTCCTCGTCGATGACGGGGCGGAGGCCCGCGGCGTGATCCGCCACAACCTCGACACCCTCGGACTCGGCGGCAGGACGCGGCTGTTTCGCCGCGACGCCACCCGCCTCGGCGCGGCCCCGCCCGGCGAGCCGTTCGGCCTCGTCTTCTGCGACCCGCCCTACGGGCGCGACCTTGCCCCGAAGGCCTTGGGCGCGGCCCGCGAGGGCGGCTGGCTCGGCAGCGACGCCCTCGCGGTGGTGGAGGAGGCGGCCTCTGCCGCCCTCGCCGTCCCTGAGGGTTTTTCGGAGCTGGAACGGCGGACCTACGGCGACACGCAGGTGGCGTTCTGGCGCCTCACGGCTTGACCATCTCGTCGAGCGCGGCCGCGAAGCTGCCGGCAGCGACACCGACGCCGCTCGCCGAGCGGTAGGCGCTCCCGACGCGGGTTCCTCCCGTCACCGCGGTGTGGATCCCGACCAGGGCCGCGCCGCCATCCGCGTCGAGCAGCAGCACCGGCGCGCCGGATTCCCCTGACATCGACTCGCACAGGTCGCTCAACAGGCCGGCGGCCGGGGCGTCGATCCGGACCGCGCAGCCGCGATGGATCACCGGCAGGAAGGGCCGGTCGGCGGCGTAGCCGGCGAGCGCCACCACCGCGCCGGGCCGGCTTCCCGGCAGGTCGGCATTCGGCAGCACGCGCCACGGCACGGGCTTCACGCCGAGGGGCTGGCACAGGGTGAGGATCACCCAGTCCCGCCCGATCATCTCCGGAGCGATCGATCCGTGAGCCGGCCGCGCCGCCGCCCGCAGGTCGATGCCAGGCGCGAGCCGGAACGCCTCGACCTCGGCGGTGCCGGCATTCAGGTCGCGGGCTTGGCCCGCGACGAAGTGGACCTGGTGCGGCTTGACCCAGCCGTCGAGGCGGACGTCGAACAAGCAATGGGCGGCGGTCAGCACGTGGCGCGGCCCGACGAGGGTGCCGGTGCAGTGACTGCGATGGGCCGGCCCCTGTACCACGTTCACCCGCCCGATCGCCGTGAACGGCCAGGCCGTGGGCTCCATCGGCACGCGCTTGTCCGGGGGAGGGGCGGGGACCTGCGCGGCGGCCGGGGCGGCGCATCCGAGCGCCAGGGCGAGGACGAGAGCCGGACGCACCCGACGTCCATGCGCCGGCCTCATCGTCGATGTCCAGAGCGTCATCGATTCTCCGTGCCTCGCACCGGTTCGAAGTCAGTGTTCGAGAGTCGCCATCCAAGATGAGAGCCGGAGATGGCGACGTGTAGAGCGTCCGCCCGGCCGCGGCCCCCGCTCGCGCGGCCCCCGCCTCATCCGATCGGGGAGGGGACCGGGCGATGCGATCATAAATTGTTCATCTTTGGCTGAAAGCCCGGAACTGTCAGGCTGCCGTCGAGGTTAATCCGCCGGGTACCAGTACAGATTTCTCAAGTCCGCCGCCACACTCACTGGAGGGGCTCGATGCCGCTGCACCAGACCATGCCGGCTGCCCGGCTGCGCGCCCTGCTCCTGGCGATGACGTCGGGTTGCCTGCTGATCGCCTCGAGCGCCGGGGCCCGGGCCGAGAATGACGGCATGGATTTCCTCCGTCAGATCTTCGGTGGCCCGTCCGCCGCCCCGGCGCCGGTGGCACAGCCCTACGTGGTCCAGCCCTACGACGCGCCGATCCGCCAGCGGGCGAGCCGGCGCAACCGCCTCGCGGTTCAGGCCAAGGCGTTGCGCGGCCGCACCCGCTACGTCGCCCTGCCGAAGGCCGAGGTGAAGCCGCAGAAAGAGGTGAAGCCGCTGCAGATCGCGGTGTCGCCGCTCAAGTCGCTCGATGCCCGCACTGCACTGATGCGCGACCCGACCCTGCGCCCGGGCGACATCGTCATCATGCCCGAGGGCCCGCGGGTGTTCCACGGCGATCCCGATTCCGACAAGCACAAGATGAGCGACTTCCAGGACGTGAACCGTCCCGGCGTGGTGGCGGCCAAGACCCGCAAGGAGTTGCTGGCGATGACGGCGCCGATCGGCGCGCTGCCGGCCGACGCCGCCCGCAGGATGATGGCGCAGTACCAGAAGGCCTCCGCCCCTGCTGTATCGACACCGCGCGTCGAGGCCGCGCTCGCCCGGGTGGTCTACCCGGCGCGCTGACCCTCCTGGCTTGCTCCCGCAGGGCCTGCGGCAACGAGGGTGTGACTCGGCGCGCGCGGCGCGGGGCGGAAGCCGGCCGCGCTTGCTAGGATGCGGCTGGCCGCAGGCAGGCGGCCTCCCGCGTCGAGTTGTGTCCGCATGTCGATTCCGAGCAGGGTTCCGAGCCGTCCGGCCAGGTTCCCGAACCGCGCGCCGTCTTCCGGTAAGATCTTGCGGCTTCCCGACCTCCTTCGTTCCCTGGCTCTGGCGGCTTCGCTGGCGGCCGGGGCGTTCTCCGTGCCGGCGCACGCCGCCGAGGGTTCGGTGCTGGTGGCGCAGTGCAAGAGCCTGCTGCGCGGCGCCAAGGTGCGGGGGGGCGAGGTCGAGTTCCGCCAGGATCCGGAGACCGTCGGCTGCTGGGCCTTCATGGGCGCGGTGCAGGATCTCGCCGGCGTCGCCGACACCGCCAACCAGCCGCCGATCCTCGGCGCCTGCCTGCCGCCCGACGGCAACCGGCTCCAGCTCGTCCGCGCAGTGGTGGCCTACGGCGCCGCCCATCCGCCGGCCCTGCGCGAGAATGCCGGCGTCCTGGCGCTGCTCGCCCTGCGCGACGCGTTCCCGTGCCGGAAAGACTAGGATCGTCCGGCGTTCAACGTCCGGCGCAGGTTCCGCCTCAGCGCGCAGGATTGCACCGTCGCCGAAGACGACCAGCCGGTAACGATCGATCCGGCGATATTGCATTTCGCGCCGAAAGGTTCCCGGCGATATTTGCTGCGGCTCCGCTTGCTCCCGTCGATGCGCTTCATACTCTTATTGGGGAGACGGGACGAGGCGCGGCCGTTGGCCGTTTCCTCTCCCGCGACCCGCTCGATCGGAGGATGAACATGGCCAACGCCGACAGGCACAACATGGGTCCCGGGGCGCAGGGCAAGGGCTCCGGCACCGGCGCCATGACCGAGCTGCCCGAGGGCATCCTCGAGGAGAACATGGTGCTGAGCAACCGCGACAAGGCCCAGCACGGGACGGCGCGCGGCCTCGACAGCAAGCACGTCCAGACCGAGCAGTACCACGACCACGCGTCCAATCGGCGCAACTTCGACCAGACGATGCCCGACGGGGGAGCGCAGAACACCAGCGGCCTGGAAGCCCCGATGACGACGACGTCCGGCGACGACAGCGCGTCGGTGCGGCGTCAGCAGAAGTAGGGCGGCGGGGTCGTCCGTGTCCGAGGAGCCCCCATCCCCCAGAGGGGCGGGGGCTTCCTCGTGAGCCGACGCAGGACCTATCCCATCCACGACCTCAGGACGAGGATGTCAGTGGGATGAGGTCAAACAGGTTATGACATCTTCCAAATCAGTCCGCGGCCGCGAAATGGGTCCGGAATGACCTGGAGGATCGAAGGATCCTTGGAAATTCTATCTACCAGCCTCGCCCGGCCGGCGATCAGGGATTGCCCCGCAAACCGCTCGCCAGCTCGCGATTGATGTTGATCAGGGCGGTCAGCTTGTCCGCGCTGGGGTCGATCATCGCGTCGAGGGTGCGGGTGAACACGAAGGCACCGAGGCGGGCCATCGCGGATTTCAACTCCTCCGGCAGGGGCGCGTCCGGCTCCGTCGCGGCGGAGGAGAGCAGCGTCCAGACCTTGCGGTTGAAGCCGAGAGCGTCGTTCAGCGTCGTCTGCTGGACGTCCCAATTGTCCTGGATCATCTGCAGGCGGGCCGCCGCCTTGATCAGGACCGCGGCCTCTGCCTCGCGGGGTGTCAGCGCCACCTGGGCCGTTCGCGCGTAGGCGTTCGCCGCGTAGCTCATCGTCTGCCTCTCCGGCTGGCCGCTGAAGCGGGCCCGGAGGCAGGTCTGCCATCGATTTGTTAAGCTAGGGTTGTGAAACAGGGCCGACGTTGCGGCACCCGGAATGCTCCACAGGCCGGTGATTCGCCCTCAAACCGCTACGATGTCGGCGCAAGGACCGGCCGCTATGCTGAATTTCCTCCTCGGCGCCGTCGCGGGCGCATTGATGGCCGCCGTCGCGACGGTGGCGGCCCTGCGCAATCCGGAGACTCAGGTGAGGATGGGCCTCGTGCGGGCCGAGCCGGTGACGATCCAGACGCGGCGTCCGGATCCCGTCTGCCCGCCGCCTCCGGTGCAGACCCATGTCCAGGCTGGAAGCCCGCAGATCGGCCATCCGGACATGCTGTTCGCCCGGCGCCGGTTCTGGTCGGTGGCGCCGTGAGGGCCGGCGCCACGACGATTTCGACCGCCTGAAGGCGAACGCCGTCGAAAAAGGCCTCCGAAAAAGGCCTCTCAGCGCGCCTCAGACGCTGCTGAGCAGCAGCATCACCACCGTCGTGGCCGCGGTCGAGCCGAGAAAGCCGCAGAGCGCCGCGGTGAAGGAGTGGGCACCGGCGGTCGGGGCGGAGAGGCGGGACTCGGACGAGGTCTGGCTGGCGCTGGTCATGGCGAGGATTCCGATCCGGCGCGCCGACATCGCGGCAACGCCCGGTGAGAGTGATGGGTTAATCGCGGGTGAAACGGTGTGCGCTACGGCACGCGCTCAATCGCAGCGGAAGAACCGCTTCTCCTGGCGTACCGAGCGCAGGGCGCTCTTGAGATCGACCGAGGCGACGCCGAGGCCGCACTCGTCGAGACGGTCGCGGGCGTCCTCGTAGCGGTCCTCGGCATCGCCGAGGTTGTCGCAGACCCGGTCGCGATCGCCGATGCGGGCATCCTGCCGGGCCTGGAACCGCAGGGCACCGGCCTCGTCGATCTTGCGCTGGGCACCGATGCAGGCCGGCTGGGCGAGCGCCGGGCCGGCGAGCAGGAGGAGAGCGGCGGCGAGCGGCCAGCCGAGCGGGAGACGACGCGGTGTGGTCATCGCTGAACTCACGAACTGGTTTGGGATCACAGCTGCGGCGATCTGCCTCAAGGATGAAGCGTGATGCCAAGCTTGCTTATTGTGACCGAGGAACGTCGGGGGCGCCCGCGGGGTTCCGCGCAAAACTGCTCAGATGGTCGGCAGGGGACGCGCGCTTAAGGTGAGCGCAGCGAGGTGAGACCGCGCGGTGTCAGGTCGCGGTGCGTCGCCGCCGCGTCGCGCGGATCGTCTCCAGCGTCACCGGCCGGAACTCCCAGGCATCGACGCCGACGTCGTATTGCCGGGTCGCGGGTTTCAGCTTGCCATGCGAGTGGCCGTGCAGGTTCACGACGCCCCGACCCATCCGGTTCCAGGTTCGGAAGGCATAGTGGCACAGGACGAGGTGCTGCCCGTCGACGTCGATCTCCGCGTAATGCGCGGTGCTGAGCCACCCGCGCGCCGCAAGGGTCGACGGGCCGTCGTTGTTGCCGACGATCAGGTGCTTCTGTCCGTTGAGGCCTGAGAGCAGGGCCTGGACCCGCTCCGGCGGCGGTCCCAGCGCGAAGTCGCCGAGATGCCAGACCGTGTCGTCCGGCTCCACCACGGCGTTCCAGTTCTCGACCAGAGCCGCGTCATGGGTCGCGAGATCGGGAAAAGGCCGCCGGTCGATGCGCAGCACCCGCGGGTCGCCGAAATGGGTGTCGCTGGTGAAGTAGGTCGTCATGGGATCGGGTCATCGTACGGAGCTGCCCTCCGCAAAGCGCGGCGGGCGGCGGGGTTCCGGTTCGGCCTGCCCGTTGCACAGCACCGTGTCCCGCGTATCGTGCCGTGTCCTGCCCAGCCATGGGCCTTCGAATCCTTCCCACTTCCGAGGCGGTGAGCTTGCGCAGCGCGATCGTTCTGGGCGCCGGCATGGTCGGCATCGGCACCGCCCTCCACCTGCAGCAGCGCGGCTGGTCGGTCGCCCTCGTCGATCGCGGGGAGCCGGGGCGGGAGACCAGTTTCGGCAATGCCGGGATCATCCAGAGCGAGGCGGTGGAGCCCTACGCCATGCCGCGCGATCTGGCGACGCTGTGGGCGATCGCCACCGGGCGCAGCAACGACGTCCATTACGAGATCCGCTCCCTTCACCGGCATGCGGGGCCGCTCCTGCGCTACTGGTGGCATTCGAGCCCCCGCCGCCACGCCGCCGCGGCGCAGGCTTATGCGCGCCTCATCGCGCACGCCGTCCCCGAGCACGCGGCGCTGATCGAGGCGGCGGGAGCCGCCGACCTCGTCCGCCGGGGCGGCTTTCGCGCGCTCCACCGCGAGACACGGGCGATGGACGAGGCCGTGGCGGAGGCCGAGCGCCTGCGGGCGCGCTACGGAATCCGCGCGCGGGCACTGTCGCCGACCGACCTCGCGGCGGCCGAGCCGGTCTTGAAACAGACGGGGGCGGGGGCGATCCACTGGGAGGATCCGTGGTCGGTCCGGGACCCGGGCGCGCTCGTCTCGGCCTACGCCGCCCTGTTCGCCCGGCGCGGCGGGACGCTGCTCAAGGCCGAGGCGGACAGCCTCGCGCCGGCCGGGCGGGGCTGGAGCGTGCGGAATGCGGACGGTGTGCACAAGGCCGAGGCCGCGGTGGTGGCGCTCGGACCGTGGTCGCCGGTTCTCCTGCGCCGCTTCGGCTACCGGATCGCGATGGTGCGCAAGCGCGGCTACCACCGCCACTGGCGCCCCGCCCGCACTCTGGAGCTGCCGCTCCTCGACGCGCAGAACGGCTACGTTCTCGCCCCGATGGCCGCGGGCCTGCGCCTCACCACCGGGGCCGAGCTGGCAGGGCCGGACGCCTCGACCGGCCCGGTCCAGCTCGCCCGGGCCGAGGCCGAAGCGGGCGGCCTCCTCGATCTCGGCGCGCCGCGGGAGAACGCCCCCTGGTCCGGCATCCGCCCCTGCATGCCCGACATGCTGCCGGTCGTCGGGGCGGCGCCGCGCCACCCGGGCCTGTGGTTCCATTTCGGCCACGGCCACCAGGGCTTCACCCTCGGCCCGGCCTCCGGCCGCCTCCTGGCCGAGGCGATGTCGGGCGAGACGCCGATGGTCGAGGCGGCGCCGTTCAGGCCGGGGCGTCGGTGACGGGCAAGGCACGGACGGCTCTGACCCATCGTCCATAGTATGGGTTTTCGGCGAAAAGCTTATCAAGGCTGGTCCGATCGGCATCGTACAAAGGCTTTTCGGCGGCGAGGCCGGGCCTCCGGCCGCGATCCCCGCCCGGAACCGGCAGCGCCCGGGCTGGACAGGACGCGGCTGTCGTCGTTTCCTGGCATCCGAAAAAACCATCGGGGGGATGTCATGCGCAGGGCTACGATCCAGGGTGCGGCGGTTCTCTGCCTGTTGCTGCCCGCAGCCGCGACGGCGCAGACCGCCACGAACCTCGTCGCCCTCCAGGGGCTCGCCCCGGTGAGCGCCTTGCCACAGACGCCGGAGGGGAAGGCCGCGCTCGCTGCCAACCTGCAGGTGACGGGCGCGATCCAGTTCGGCAGCCACCCGCAGCCGCACCTCCTGCCGCTCGACCAGCAGCGCCAGCTCGCGCTCCGCGACTGCTTCATCACCGACGGCAACGCGACCGAGCTCGCCGACGGGCTCGGCAGCCGGCTCGGGGCGATCTACCAGGACAAGGCGCGCTACGCCGACTACAAGACGTTCAGCAACGTGACGCAATCGGTCGCCGACCTGCTCGGCTACACCAACAACATCACGAAATCGGATTCGAATTCCGGAAAATACTTCTTCGCCAACGGCACGACCGACGGCAAGAAAGCCGTCTCGGAGGCGGCCGCCGGCATCTTCGCGGGCCGGGGCGGCGTGCCGGACGTGTTCGGCAAGGCCTATGACCGCCCGGCCGGCAGCACGGGGGCCGACGCCTACGGCAATTCCCGGCCGTTCCAGACCCTGCCGCAGCTCTACGCCTATCGCGGCGACGACTACTTCACGCGCACCTCGCACAGCCTCGACTGGCTGCACGGGCCGAGCCAGAACCTGACCGACAGCCCGTCCTATCCGAGCGGCCACACCACCTACGGCTACACCGAGTCGCTCGTCCTCGCGCTGCTGGTGCCGGAGCGTTACCAGCAGATGATCGTGCGGGCGGCCGAGTACGGCAACAACCGCATCGTCGTCGGCGCGCATTACGCCATGGACGTGCTCGGCGGGCGCACGGTGGCCCTGCACGCGGTCGCCCACCTGCTCGCCAACGATCCGGCCTATGTCGGCCAGATCCGCAAGAACCCCGCGGTCATCAACGAGATGAGCCGGCAGACCAACGACGCGGTCGCGATCACCGATTACCGCGCGGCCCTGGAGGCGGCACGCAACGACCTCGCATCCGTGCTGAAGGATGCGTGCGGCGACGCGGTGGCGGCTTGTGCTGCCACCGATACGAGCCGGTTCAAGGATGCGGCGGCCAACGAGGCCTTCTACAACACCACGCAGACCTACGGCCTGCCGGTGGTCCACGCCAAGACCGCGAACACCGTCGAGGACGTGGGCAAGCTCGCCCCCGAAGCCGGCCACCTGCTGACCGCGGCCTTCCCGTCCTTGAGCCTCGCGGAGGCGAACACGATCCTCACCGAGACGCAGGGGCCGGGCGGCGGCTTCCTCGACGACGGCTCGGCCTTCGGGGTCTATTCGCGCCTGAACCTCTACGCCGCCGCCGGCAAGGCGGCGGCCCTCGCCGCGTCGAAGCGCCCGCAGCAGCAGACGACCCGCTGACCTCCTCATCCTCGACCTGCGCAGCGGAGTGAACGATGCCCAGCCTCCTCGACCCGATCCGCCTCGGCGCGCTCCCCGCGCGCAACCGGGTGCTCATGGCGCCGCTCACCCGGGCGCGCTCGACCCGCGACCACGTGCCGACCGCCTTGATGGTCGATTACTACGCCCAGCGCGCCTCGGCGGGCCTCATCCTCTCCGAGGCGACCGGGATCAGCGCGCAAGGCCTCGGCTGGCCCTACGCGCCCGGGATCTGGAATTCCGAGCAGGTCGAGGCCTGGCGGCCAATCACCGCCGCCGTGCATGCGGGCGGCGGATTGATCGCGTGCCAGCTCTGGCACATGGGGCGGGTGGTTCATCCGAGCCTGCCCGGGCGCGGCCAGCCGGTCTCGTCCTCGGCCACCACGATGCCGGGCCTCGCACGCACCTACGAGGGCAAGGCGCCCCATGTCGAGGCGCGCGCGATGACCGAGGACGACATCCGGGCGGTCCTCGACGATTACCGCCAGGCGGCCCGCAACGCGCTGGAGGCCGGCTTCGACGGCGTGCAGATCCACGCCGCGAACGGCTACCTGATCGACCAGTTCCTGCGCGACAACGCCAATTTCCGCACCGACCGCTACGGCGGTTCGATCGAGAACCGGATCCGGCTCCTGCGCGAGGTCGTGGCGGCGGTGGCCGAGATCGTCGGCCCCGAGCGCACCGGCGTGCGCCTGTCGCCGAACGAGGAGCGCCAGGGGGTGAACGACAGCAACCCCGAGCCGCTGTTCGAGGCGGCGTCCGCGGCGCTCTCCGAACTCGGAATCGCCTTCCTGGAGGTGCGCGAGCCCGATTACGACGGCACCAACGGCAAGGCCGAGCGCCCGCCGGTGGCGCCGCGGATGCGGGCGGCGTTCCGGGGCGCCTTCGTGCTCAATTCCGACTATGACGGCGCCCGCGGCCAAGCCGCCCTCGATGCCGGCGCGGCCGACGCGATCGCGTTCGGCCGCCCCTTCATCGCCAATCCCGACCTGCCGCGGCGGATCGCCGAGGGGTTGCCGCTGTCGGCCGATGATATCGAGACCTGGTACACCGGCGGGGCCAAGGGCTACGTCGATTATCCGCCGGCGGCGTGATGGAAAATACGTCTCCACGGCTGTCCGGCAAAAGGAAGAGGCGCGATTCCTCCTCTCCCCGCGGGCGGGGAGAGGGCCGAGCTGCCGTATAGGCGGCTCGGCGAGCAGCGAACCGCAGGTTCGCCGCGAGGGTGAGGGGGTGTTTCCGGGGGAGCCTCATCCGTCGAGACCCCCTCACCCTCGGCTGACGCCTTGCTTCGATGACGACAAGGTCATCGAAGCCCTCTCCCCGCCCGCGGGGAGAGGAGAGCCCCGCGCCTTATCCTGTGTCGCGTCGTGCCGCCGCCCGCACCCAATGCCGCCCGCACGTTGTCAATGGCATTGTCAACCGGTCCCGCACCGCCCGTAAGGATAACGACCGCCGCGACCACCGCGACATCAGCCCGAATCGACGTCATCGCCTGCATCGAAGACCCGCAACATTGCCGAAAACACGGGCAATGCTGCGCCGCAGCAAGGGCGTGGATCAAGTCTGTTCACCTGTGTCGTCTTCCCGCCAGAAAGTGTCGCCCCCGGGCAAGCCGCGACCCTTGGGGCAGATAGCTTTTCATCAGTATCCGTAAAGACTGCACGGTCGCCGTGTCGCGGGTGACTCGCCGAGTGGCCCTGGTCCGGAAAAGGTGTGGGCACATGCGCAACATGACCTTGACGGGCATCAGCAAGATCTTCGGCCGGAATCACGCGGCGGCCCTCGATCAGATCGCGCAAGGCAAGCGCAAGGCCGAGATCGCCGCCTCCTGCGGGGCCGTCGTCGGCCTGCGCGACATCTCGTTCGACGTGCGCGAGGGCGAGATCCTGATCCTGATGGGCCTGTCGGGCTCGGGGAAGTCGACGCTCCTGCGCTGCATGAACCGGCTCGTCGAGCCGAGCTGCGGGCGGATCCGCGTCGGCGACGTCGACGTGACCGGGCTCGGGCGCAAGGACCTGCTGGCCTTCCGCCAGCAGACCTTCGGCATGGTCTTCCAGCACTTCGCCCTGCTGCCGAACCGCACGATCCTGTCGAATGTCGGCTTCGGGCTGGAGATCAAGAACGTGCCGGCGCAAGCGCGGAACGCCCGCGCCATGGAGGCGATCGGCCTCGTGGGCCTCGGCGGCTGGGAGCACAAGTACCCGCACGAACTCTCCGGCGGCATGCAGCAGCGGGCCGGCCTCGCCCGGGCGCTGGCGGCGGATGCCGCGATCCTGCTGATGGACGAGGCGTTCAGCGCCCTCGACCCGCTGATCCGCCGCGACATGCAGGCGGAGCTGCGCGAGTTGCAGGCCAAGCTCGGCAAGACCGTGGTGTTCGTCTCGCACGACCTCGACGAGGCGGTGGCGCTCGGTGGCCGCATCGTCCTGATGAAGGACGGCGAGGTGGTGCAGATCGGCGCGCCCGAGGAGATCGTGGCCCGGCCGGCCACCGACTACGTCGAGCGCTTCGTGGCGCATATCGACCTCTCGGCGGTGATGCGGGTCGAGCACGTCGCCGACCGCGCGGCGATCCTGCCCCACGGCCAGACTGTCGCGCAGGTGCGGGCGCTGGGAGCAAGCGACGAGGCCTGGTTCGTCGCCGGCCCGGACGGTCGCCTCGCCGGGCGCCTGGCGCGGGATCGCCTCGCGGCGGCCGGGGCCGACGAGCCGGTTTCCGCCCTCCTCGACCGCGAGGTGGGTGCCATCGCGGAGGGCACCCGCCTCGACGCGGCCCTCGCCCGGGTCGCGGCGGAGGGCGCCCTCGCGGTCGTCGCCGAAGACGGGCGCCTGATCGGCGCGCTCACCCCCCGGGACGTCGTGCGGGCGCTCGCGTCGCGCGCGACAGCCCAGATCCCGCAACAGGACCCGCATCACGGCACCCCCGCGATGCAGCCTCAGCCGGTAGGAGCGGAAAGATGGAGTGGAGCGTCCCCAAATTTCCCCTCGACACGCTCAGCGACGACGGTCTCGACTGGCTCACCGAGCATGGCAGCTGGCTGACCCGCGCCGTCAGCCGCACGGTCTCGGACGGGATCGACGCGCTGACGGGCGCCCTCGTCGCGGTGCCGCCCTGGGCGGCGATCGCGGTGGCCTCGCTCGTCACGTGGAAGATCGGCGGCCGCCGGGTCGGCCTGCTGACGCTGGCCGGGCTCCTGTTCCTGTGGAACCTGCGCCTGTGGCAGGCGACGGTGGAGACCCTGGTCCTCGTCGTCCTGGCGACGGTCGCGGCGCTCGCCATCGGCATCCCGGTCGGGATCGCCTGCGCCCTCAACCGGCGCGCCTGGCAGGCGGTGTCGCCGGTGCTCGACATGATGCAGACGCTGCCGAGCTTCGTCTACCTGATCCCGGCCCTGCCGTTCTTCGGGCTCGGCGCGGTCTCGGCCTGCTTTGCCACCATCGTGTTCTCGGTGCCGCCGGTGATCCGCCTGACGGCGCTCGGCATCCGCAGCGTGCCGGCCGAGCTGGTCGAGGCCTGCGACGCCTTCGGCGGATCGGCGACGCAGAAGCTCCTCAAGGTCCAGCTGCCGCTGGCGCTGCCGACCATCATGGCGGGCGTCAACCAGACGATGATGCTCGCCCTCTCGATGGTGGTGATCGCCGCGATGATCGGGGCCGGCGGCCTCGGCCGAGCGGTCTGGCAGTCGATCCAGCGGCTGGAGGCCGGTGCCGGGTTCGAGGCCGGAATCGGCATCGTGATCGTGGCCGTCATCCTCGACCGCACCACGCAGGCGCTCGCCGCCCGCGCCCGCCCGCCCGGCACCCTCGCGTGAGCGGCGGCGCTTCCTTCCTCCCCGACCGGAAAGACCGACCGATGCGCGCACGACTCCTGGGTGTTCTCCTCTGCCTCGCCCTCACCCAGAGCCCGGCCGAGGCGGCGGACAAGCAGGTCCGGATCGCCTATGTCGAGTGGGCCGATGCCGTGGTCGCCACCAACATCCTCAAGCAGGTGCTGGAGGAGAAGGGCTACCAGGTGAAGGCGATTCCCCTCGCCGCGGCCGCGATGTGGCAGGCGGTGGCGACCGGCGACGCCGATGTCAGCGTCGCCGCCTGGCTGCCGCTGACCCAGGCCGCCTATTACGACAAGCTGAAGAACCGCCTCGAGCTCATCGGCCCGAACGTCACCGGCGCCAAGATCGGCTGGGCGGTGCCGGCCTACTCGTCCTTGAACTCGATCGAGGACCTGAAGACCAAGGCGGCGGCGGTCGAGGGCAAGGTGATCGGCATCGATCCCGGCGCCGGCGTGATGAAGACCTCGGAGGCGGCGATCAAGGCCTACGGCCTGCCGGTCAAGCTCGTCGACGGCAGCGACGCCACGATGACCGGCGCCCTCAAGGATGCGCTGCGCCAGAAGAAGGACATCGTCGTCACCGCCTGGACGCCGCACTGGATGTTCGCCCGCTACGAGCTGAAATACCTCGCCGACCCCAAGAAGTCCTTCGGCGACGACGAGAGCGTCAACACGCTGGCGCGCAAGGGGCTGAAGGACGACATGCCGGAGGTCTACGCCATCCTGAAGAAGTTCAAGCTCTCGATCAAGGACGAGGAGGCGGTGATGGCGGAGAACGAGGAGAAGGGTGCCAAGCCCACGGAGACCGCCGCCAAGTGGATCGCCGCGAACCGGGCGATTGTGGATGGGTGGGTGAAGTAGGGGTTCTCTCGGCTTGATCTCACCGATCTGACACGCTGGGCGTCATCCCGGGGCCGCGCAGCGGAACCCGGGATCCATGACCGCTGACGATGCCGGATGAACCGGGACGCTGGTCGCGCTATTCTGACATCTCAGCGGTTATGGATCCCGGGTTCTCGCCTTCGGCGAGCCCCGGGATGACGTCGAGACATTGGTCCAACTCGTCCTCACCCCTTCCGCTCGCTGCTCGGCGGCCGGCCGAAATGATCCACATACGCCTTCGAGAAATGCGACGCCGAGGTGAAGCCGCACTCGATCGCGATGGTGAGGAGCGGCATCGCCGTCTGGCGGATCAGGTGGCGGGCGTGCTCCAGGCGGATGCGCAGGTAGTGCTTGGCCGGTGAGCGGCCGAGATACTTCAGGAACAGCCGTTCGAGCTGGCGCTTCGAGAGCTGGACCGACTCCGCCAAGTCCTGGCTGCCGACGGGCTCGGCGAAGGTCTTTTCCATCAGCCCGACGACGTGCAGGAGCTTCGGGTGCGCGATGCCGAGCCGCATGCGCAGGTCCATGCGCTGGCGCTCGCCGGCCTCGCGGATGCGGTGGTGGATGAGCTGGTCGGCCACTTCCGCGGCGATGTCGGGCCCGTGGTCGCGCACGATCAGGGACAGCATCATGTCCGCCGCCGCCGTGCCGCCGGCGCAGGTGAATCGGTTGCGGTCGATCTCGAACAGGTCGGAGCCGATCTCCAGCCCGTCATGCTCGGAGGCGAGGCTCGCCTGGTTCTCCCAGTGGATCGTCGCCCGGTAGCCGTCGAGGAGCCCTGCCTTGGCGAGCACGTAGGTGCCGGTGCAGACCGCCCCGATCGCCGCGCCGCGGATCGCGCTGCGACGCAGGGCCGCCTGGAGCGCCCGGTGGTCGCGCCGGTGGATGTCGATGCCGCCGCAGACGATCGCCATGGCAAGCGGTGGCGTCTCGCTGAAAGCGCCGGCGACCCGGACCTCGACGCCGTTCGAGGCGGTGCAGCCCTGCCCGGTCTCCGACCACAGCGAGTAACGGTAGAGCTCGCGCCGCGCCGCCCGGTTGGCGAGGCGCAAAGACTCGATCGCCGACGAGAAGGCGATCATCGAGAATTGCTCGACCAGCATGAAGCCGACGGTCGTCACGTCCTCGCAGGCGACGCCGTCCTTCGCCATCATGTCGGCTTGCCCGACCGCCATCGTGCCCGTCCATCGAAGGCTTGCAGTGCCGCCTTGAGAATGGCTCCAGGCTGGCGCGCAGGGCAAGCAGGAACAAGGCTCGGGAGGGATGGACAATTGCCGGGCCGGTGAAGTCGCAAATCCCAAACTCGCGGTCGCCGTCGCGCAAGCCGCTCAGCCCCGCCGCTCCGATGATCCGGCAACACAGGAAGGCCGATCGATGCGCCGATTCTCCCTCTCGTCGCTGCTCTCCGAATCCCTCAAGGGGCACCGGGGCTGGGGCCGCCAGTGGCGGGACCCGCAGCCGAAGCCGGCCTACGACGTCGTCATCGTCGGCGGCGGCGGCCATGGGCTGGCCACCGCCTACTACCTCGCGACCGTGCACGGCATCACCAACGTGGCGGTGGTGGAGAAGGGCTGGATCGGCGGCGGCAATACCGGCCGCAACACCACGATCATCCGCTCGAACTACCTCTACGACGAGAGCGCCGCACTCTACGAGCACGCCTTGAGGCTCTGGGAGGGCCTGTCCCAGGAGCTGAACTACAACGTCATGTTCTCGCAGCGCGGCGTGCTGATGCTCGCGCACAATCTGCACGACGTGCAGTCCTTCAAGCGCCACATCTACGCCAACCGCCTCAACGGCATCGACAACGAGTGGCTGTCGAAGGAGCAGTGCAAAGAGTTCTGTCCGCCGCTCGATATTGCTGAGAGCCTGCGCTACCCCGTCCTCGGCGGCGCGCTCCAGCGCCGGGCCGGCACGGCGCGCCACGATGCCGTCGCCTGGGGCTATGCCCGCGGGGCGGATGCCCGCGGAGTCGACATCATCCAGAACTGCGCCGTCACCGGCATCCGCCGCGACGCGTCGGGGGCGGCGATCGGCGTCGAGACGACGCGCGGCTTCATCAAGGCCGGGCGGATCGGGGTGGTGGCCGCCGGCCACACCTCGACCGTGATGGCGATGGCCGACGTGCGCATGCCGCTTGAGAGCTACCCGCTCCAGGCGCTGGTGTCGGAGCCGGTGAAGCCCGTCTTCCCCTGCGTGGTGATGTCGAACGCGGTGCACGCCTACATCTCGCAATCCGACAAGGGCGAGCTGGTGATCGGGGCGGGCACCGACCAGTACACGTCCTACAGCCAGCAGGGCGGCCTGCACATCACGACGCACACCCTCGACGCGATCTGCGAGCTGTTTCCGCAATTCACCCGGATGCGGATGCTGCGCTCCTGGGGCGGCATCGTCGACGTGACGCCCGACCGCTCGCCGATCATCGGCAGGACCCCGGTCGACAACCTGTTCGTCAATTGCGGCTGGGGCACCGGCGGCTTCAAGGCGACGCCGGGCTCGGGCCACGTCTTCGCCCATACCCTCGCCACCGGCGAGCCGCATCCGATCAACGCGCCCTTCACCCTCGACCGCTTCCGCACCGGGCGCCTCATCGACGAGGCCGCGGCGGCGGCCGTCGCGCACTGATTCTCACAACGAGGCGCCCGATGCTGCTGATCGCCTGCCCCCATTGCGGCAACCGACCCGAGACCGAGTTCCGCTGCGGCGGACAGGCCCACATCGCCCGGCCCGCCGACCCGGCGGCGCTGACCGACGCGCAATGGGCCGAGCATCTGTTCGTCCGCGCCAACCCGCGGGGCGTCCATGCCGAGCGCTGGTGCCACGCCCATGGCTGCGGGCGCTGGTTCAACGCGCTACGCGACACGGTGAGCGACCGCTTCCTCGAGACCTACCCGGCGGGGGCGCAGCCCACCCACACCAGCGAGGCGAGGGCGTGATGGCACAGCCGTTCAGATTGTCCCGGGGCGGCCGCATCGACCGCGCGCGCCCGGTCCGCTTCACCTTCAACGGCCGCAAAGTCGCGGGCTTCCACGGCGACAGCGTCGCCTCGGCGCTGCTCGCCAATGGCATCCACCTCGTCGGGCGCTCGTTCAAGTATCACCGCCCGCGCGGTATCCTGAGCCACGGCTCGGACGAGCCGAGCGCGCTGCTCTCGGTCGATCGCGGGCCCGGCCGGATCGACCCGAACAACCGCGCCTCGGTGGTCGAGGCCCGCGACGGTTTGAAGACCTTGTCGCAGAACCACTGGCCCTCGCTCGAACACGATATCGGGGCGGTCAACGACCTGCTCTCGCCGGTCTTCGTCGCGGGTTTCTACTACAAGACCTTCATGTGGCCCCAAAAATTCTGGGACAAGGTCTACGAGCCGGTGATCCGCGCGGCGGCCGGCCTCGGCAAGGCGCCGACGGCTCCCGACCCGGATCGCTACGCCAACCGCCACGCCCATTGCGACGTGCTGGTGATCGGCGCAGGGCCGGCCGGCCTCGCGGCTTCGCTCGCCGCCGCCCGCACGGGGAAGCGCGTGATCCTCGCCGATGAGGGGCCGGAGCCCGGCGGCGCGCTGCTCCACGACGTGAATGCGGAGATCGACGGGCGCCCGGCGGCGGAGTGGCTGGAAGCGGCTCTGGCCGAGCTCGACTCGCGCGAGAATGTCATCC
Source organism: Methylobacterium sp. EM32 (assembly GCF_040593685.1). Classification (NCBI taxonomy): domain Bacteria; kingdom Pseudomonadati; phylum Pseudomonadota; class Alphaproteobacteria; order Hyphomicrobiales; family Methylobacteriaceae; genus Methylobacterium; species Methylobacterium sp. EM32. Next base: position 38,251 of record NZ_JBEXZS010000078.1, read on the forward strand.
TGCTCTCCCGCACCACCGCCTTCGGCTACTACAACCACAACCACGTCGCGCTCGCCGAGCGAATCACCGACCACCTGCCCAACCCCGGCAGCGCCCCGCGCGAGCGGCTGTGGCAGGTGCGGGCCGGCGAGGTGGTGCTGGCGACCGGCGCCCACGAGCGCCCGCTGGTCTTCGCCGACAACGACCGCCCCGGCATCCTGCTCGCCGAGAGCGTGCGGGTGTTCCTCAACCGCTACGGGGTGGCGCCCGGTCGGCGGCTCGTCGTCGCGACGAGCGGCGCCTCGGCCTACGCGACCGCCGTTGAGGCCAAGGCGGCGGGCCTCGCCGTCACCCTGGTCGATCTGCGCAGCGAGGAGGAATGCGGCCCGGAACTGGCGCGTGCGCGCGGCGCCGGCATCGAGGTCCTGATCGGCCACACGGTGATCGGCGCCAAGGGATCTAAGCGCGTCACCGGCCTCGTCGTCGCGCCGGCCGACCGGGCTGGCCGCTGCGGGGCGCATCGCCTGCTGCCGTGCGACTGCGTCGGCATGTCGGGCGGCTGGACGCCGGCGGTGCACCTGTTCTCGCAATCCCGCGGCAAGCTCGAATTCAAGGCCGCCATCGACGCCTTCGTGCCCGGCACCTCCGTGCAGGCCGAGCGCTCGGCCGGCGCCGCCAACGGCGTGTACGACCTCGCCGGATGCCTCGCCCAGGGTGACGCCGCCGGCGCCGCGGCGGCCGGATCGGAGGAGCGCCGCCGCTTCACCGCGAGCCCGACCCTCACCGGCTTCCGGCCGGTCCGCGCGATGCCGACCGATGCCGATCCGGCCAAGGTCCGGGCCTTCGTCGATTTCCAGAACGACGTCGCCGCCAAGGATATCGGCCTCGCGGTCCGTGAGGGTTTTCGGTCGATCGAGCACGTCAAGCGCTACACCACGACCGGCATGGCGACCGACCAGGGCAAGACGTCCAACATGAACGCCCTCGGCCTCGTCGCCGGGACGCTCGACACGTCCCTGCCGAGCGTCGGCACCACGACCTTCCGGCCGCCCTACACGCCGGTCACCTTCGGCACCCTCGTGGGACCTGCGCGCCACGCCCTGTTCGATCCCATCCGCACCACGCCGATCCACGACTGGGCGGAGGCGCGGGGCGCCAAGTTCGAGAACGTCGCCCTGTGGCGCCGCGCCTGGTACTTCCCGAAGCCCGGTGAGGATAGGCACCAAGCGGTCGCCCGCGAGTGCCGGGCGGTGCGCGAGGGCGTGGGGATCTTCGACGCCTCGACGCTCGGCAAGATCGAGGTGGTCGGGCCCGACGCCGCCGAGTTCATGAATCGGCTCTACGTCAATCCGTGGCTGAAGCTCGAGGTCGGGCGCTGCCGCTACGGGCTGATGCTGAAGGAGGACGGCTACATCCTCGACGACGGCGTGGTCGCCCGCGTCGCGCCCGATTGCTTCCACGTCACGACGACGACCGGGGGGGCCGCGCGGGTGCTCGCCCATATGGAGGATTACCTCCAGACCGAGTGGCCGGACCTCGAGGTCTTCCTCACCTCGACCACCGAGCAATGGGCGGTGATCGCCCTCCAGGGGCCGAAGGCGCGGGCGGTGATCGCGCCCCTCGTCGAGGGGATCGACCTGTCGCCGGAGGCCTTCCCCCACATGGCGATGCGCTCGGGCACGATCTGCGGCGTGCCGACCCGGCTGTTCCGCGTCTCGTTCACCGGCGAGCTCGGCTTCGAGATCAACGTGCCGTCCGACCACGCCCTGGCGGTCTGGGAGGCGGTCCACGCCGCCGGCGAGGCCCACGGGATCACTCCCTACGGCACCGAGACGATGCACGTGCTGCGGGCCGAGAAGGGCTACATCATCGTCGGCCAGGAGACCGACGGCACGGTGACGCCGGACGATGTCGGGCTGTCGGGCGTGATCGCCAAGGCGAAGAAGGACTTCGTCGGCAAGCGCTCGCTCGCCCGGCCCGACGTGGTGGCGAGCGGCCGCAAGCAGCTCGTCGGCCTCGTCACCGACGATCCGGCGCTGGTGCTCGACGAGGGCGCCCAGCTCGTCGCCGATCCGGGCCAGCCGATCCCGATGCGGATGCTCGGCCACGTCACGTCGAGCTATGCCAGCCCGAGTTGCGGGCGCTCGATAGCGCTCGCCCTCGTGGCGGACGGGCGGGCGCGGCTGGGCGGCCACCTCCACGCCACGACGCCGGAGGGCTTTGCCCGCGTCACGGTCGTCGATCCGGTCTTCCTCGATCCCACTGGCGAGCGCATCCATGCTTGAGGCCCTCTACCGCACTGCCCGCGCGCTCCCCCTCGGCCGTTTCCCCGCCGCCGACCCGGCCGGGTCCGGCCTCGTGATCCGGCCCGCCGGCCCTGAGGCCCGGTTCTCGCTGCGGGTGCGCGGCCCCGCCGCGGCGGCGGCGGGCCTTCCCCTCGACCGGCCGATCAACACCGTGAGCGGCGACGCGCGGCGCTGGATCGCCCGGCTCGGCCCCGACGAGTGGCTGATCGGCACCGACGAGTCCGAGGCCGACACCCTGCCGGGTTTGATCAGTGCCGATCTCGGCGAGCGCTTCCACGCGATCGTCGACATCTCCCACCGCAATGTCGGCATCGATGTCGGTGGCGCGCGGGCCGCCGTGGCGCTCAATGCCGGCTGCCCGCTCGATCTCGGCGAGGCCGCCTTCCCGGCGGGCTCCGCGACCCGCACGCTGCTCGGCAAGGCGGAGATCGTGCTGATCCGCCATCCCGGCGCGGCATCGCAGTATCGCGTCGAATGCTGGCGCTCGTTCTCGGCTTATGTCCACGGCTTCCTGGTCGAGGCCGCGCAGTCGGCGGGTTGAGCGCTTGTTTGGTCGATTGATTCTGTCAATCTGACGCACGGATCGACCCATGCTCCACGTCATCCCGGGGCTCGACGCAGTCGAGAACCCGGGATCCATAACCGCTGAGGATGCCGAACCAGGCGGATTGCGTTCCGCTTCGTCCTGAGATCCCGGCGGTTATGGATCCCGGGTTCCGCTTTCGCGGCCCCGGGATGACGCGGAAGGTTTCAATTCCATCGGTCAACGCAAGCAGGCCCTGAGGCGACCCATGATCAGTGCCTTCGACCTGTTCAAGATCGGCATCGGCCCGTCGAGCTCGCACACGATCGGCCCGATGGTCGCCGCGCGTCGCTTCCGCGCGCGGATCGCCTTCAGGACCGACGTGGCGCGGGTGAGCGTCGAGCTGTTCGGGTCCCTCGCCTGGACCGGCCGGGGCCACGCCACCGACACGGCGATCGGCCTCGGCCTGCGTGGGCACGACCCGGCGACGATCAATCCCGACTGCATCGAGGCCGAGATGCGGGCGCTGGCCGAGACCAAGGAGACCGGGCTGCCCGGCATCGCCTTCGACCCCGCCCGCGACCTCGCCTTCAACCTCACCGAGGTTCTGCCGCGCCACACCAACGGCATGCGCTTCCGCGCCCTCGACGACGCCGGCGCGGTGCGCGACGAGGTGGTCTGCTACTCGGTCGGCGGCGGCTTCGTGGAGACCGAGGGCGACGAGGCCGAGGCCGGTCTCGCCGGTCTCGCGGTGCTGCATCCCTTCGCCAGCGGTGCCGAACTCCTGGCGCTCTGCGCCGCGACCGGGCTCTCCATCGCGCAGGTGCAGCGGGAGAACGAGCGGGCGCTCCGCCCCGAACCCGAGATCGATGCCGGGCTCGACGCGATCCGCGACGCGATGCTCGCCTGCATCAGTCGAGGCCTGCGGATGGACGGGGTGCTGCCCGGCGGCCTCGCGGTGCGCCGCCGCGCCCGGCGCCTGCACGCGACGCTGGAGGCGGGCAAGCTCTCGAACAGCCGGCCGCCCCACGCAGTGATGGACTGGATCAGCTTGTTCGCCCTCGCGGTCAACGAGGAGAACGCCGCGGGCGGCCGGGTCGTCACCGCGCCGACCAACGGGGCGGCGGGCATCGTGCCGGCGGTCCTGCGTTACGCGGCCGAGTTCTGCCCCGGCTGGGACGAGGCGCGGGGCCGCGACTACCTGCTCACCGCGGCGGCGATCGGCGGCCTCATCAAGAGCCGCGCCTCGATCTCCGGCGCCGAGGTCGGCTGCCAGGGGGAGGTGGGCTCGGCGGCCGCGATGGCGGCGGCGGGCCTCGCCTCCGTCCTCGGCGGCTGCCCGCGCCAAGTGGCGAACGCCGCCGAGATCGCCATGGAGCACCATCTCGGCATGACCTGCGACCCCGTCGGCGGGCTGGTCCAGATTCCGTGCATCGAGCGCAACGCCTTCGGCGCCAACAAGGCGGTCGCCGCGGCGTCCCTGGCGCTCCACGGCGACGGCGTGCATTGCGTCAGCCTCGACCAGGTCATCGAGACGATGCGCCAGACCGGGCACGACATGCAGGCGAAGTACAAGGAGACGTCGCTGGGCGGGCTGGCGGTCAACGTGGCGGCGTGTTGAGGCGGCAGCCTCGCGGCGGGGTGGAGTTCTCGTCTGAAAACAGTCGACAACGAGACCGGTGCTGGTCCCTCCCCCCTCTGCGGGGCAGGGCTATCGCACATGAGTAAAGAGATTGAAGAGGGCATCCTTGCTCCAGGACGCTCTCTTCATCTTTTTGCGGATT
>NZ_JBEXZS010000079.1:0-69202 GCF_040593685.1 Methylobacterium sp. EM32
GGTGAGCGGGATGCTGTCGAGGGCGGCGCGGTTCATGGGGGGTCTCGTGTGGGTGACTGGCTTCGCGGATTTCGGGAGCGCCAGCGTCGAGAGATTCGCGCTCTTCCCGTCACCCGTGCGGCAGCACTGTTCCGGGATAGAAGAGGCGCAGGATTTCTCCTCTCCCCGCGGGCGGGGAGAGGGCCGAGCCCTCGTTCAGAGGGCGCGGCAAGCGGAGGCGAAAGCCGGAGCGATGGTGAGGGGGTGGTGCCGAAAGAGCCTCACTCGGAGACACCCCCTCACCCTCGCCCTGCGGGCCCCCCGATCACCCGACAAGGGGTGATCGGGCCTCTCTCCCCGCACGCGGGGAGAGGAGCTTCGCGTCGTGTTCTGCAACGGACGTCCGATGATTATCGGCTGTTCACTTCGCCCCGTTGATTAGCGCCTTGTCGACGCCGTTCTCGGTGAGCTTCCACTTCTCCAGGAGCGCCTTGTAGGTCCCGTCGGCGATCAGCGCGTCGAGGGCGCCGGCCACGGCCTGCTGCAGGCCGGTCTCCTTCACGGGAATCGCGATGCCGGTGTACTGGAGCGCGATCGGGGTACCGAGGGGGAGATAGGTGTCGGGCTCTAGGCCCATCACGTAGGGCAGCGTCTCGTTGCCCTGCACGGCGGCGTCGATTCGGCCCTGCTTGAGCTGGGTGCGGGCATCGGCCGAGCCTTCGGTGCCGACGAACACCACCGGGTTGTCCTTGCAGTTCTGCTCGCTCCAGGCCGCGATCTCGCGTGGGAACGAGGTCCGTCGGCTCGCCCCGGCCTTCTTGCCACAGAGCGAGGCCATGCCGGTGAACTCAGGCGCGCGGGCCTTGCGAACGAAGAATTGCGGGCCGCTGCGCAGGTAGTCGACGAAGGTCGCGGTGTCGTGCCGGGTCGCGAGGTCGGTCATGCCGGACAGGATCGCGTCGACCCGGCCGGTCGCGAGCGCCGGCATCATCTGGTCGAAGCTGGTCTCCTGCCAGGCGAGCTTGACCCCGAGCTTCTTCGCCAGCGCGTCGCCGAGATCGACGTCGAAGCCGGTGAGCTGGCCGGTCTCGGGGTTCTTGAACTCCATCGGCGGATAGTTCGGCACGATCGCGACCTTGAGCGTGCCGCTCTTGACCACGTCGGGTGGCAGGGCGGCCTTCGGCGCGTCCTGCGCCGCGGCCACGGCGGTCGACAGGCTCATCACAACGGTCGCGATCAGGCGCTTCACCAAAACCTCCTCGTGCAGTCTCGAAAACGACTCTCAGCCGATCACCGCCGAGAGGAAGCTGCGGGTGCGGGCCTCGCGCGGCCCACCCAGGACCTCGGCCGGCGTGCCCGCCTCGACGATGCCGCCCTGGTCCATGTAGACGACGGTGTCGGCGACCTCGCGGGCGAAGCCCAGCTCGTGGGTGACGACCATCATGGTCATGCCGGAGTGCGCGAGCTCGCGCATCACCGCCAGCACCTCGCCGACGAGCTCGGGATCGAGGGCAGAGGTCGGCTCGTCGAACAGCATCAGCTGCGGCTTCATGGCGAGCGCCCGGGCGATGGCGACGCGCTGCTGCTGCCCGCCGGAGAGCTGGGCCGGATAGTTGCCCGCCTTCGCGGCGAGGCCGACCCGGGCGAGCAGAGCCACCGCCTCGTCCCGCACCTCCGCCGGCCGGCGGCCCTGGACCTGCACGGGGCCCTCGGTGACGTTCTCGAGCGCCGTCTTGTGCGGGAAGAGGTTGAAGCGCTGGAAAACCATGCCGGTCTTGAGGCGCTGGCGCGCCACCTCGCGCTCGCTCAAGGCGTGCAGCCGCCCGCCGGACTCGCGCATCCCCAACAATTCGCCGTCGAGCCAGATGCCGCCGGCATCGATCCGGGTGAGCTGGTTGACGCAGCGGAGCAACGTCGTCTTGCCCGAGCCCGAGGCGCCGATCAGGCACATCACCTCGCCGGCGCGCACGTCGAGCGAGACGTCGTCGAGCGCCTTGAAGGTCCCAAAACTCTTCGAGACGCGGCGGAACGTGACGAGGGGCCGGGCGCTCATCGGGTGATCCTCGCGGTGCCGCGGGCAAAGCGCCGCTCGAGCAGCATCTGCAGCGGCGTGAGGATCGAGACGATCAGCAGGTACCACAGGCCGGCGACGATCAGGAGCTCGATGACCCGGGAATTGGCGTAGTAGATGTTCTCGGCGGCGTGCAGCACCTCCGGATACTGGATCACGCTGGCGAGCGAGGTCGCCTTGACCAGGCCGATGAACTCGTTGCCGAGCGGCGGCAGCACTACCCGCATCGCCTGGGGCAGGATGATCCGGTAGAGCGCCTTGAGCCGGCCCATGCCGATCGCCTGCGCGGCCTCGTACTGCCCGGTATCGACCGAGAGCAGGCCGGCGCGCATCACCTCCGAGGTGTAGGCGCCCTGGTTGATGCCGAGGCCCAGGAGCGCGGCGAGGAACGGCGTTATCACCTCGACCGACTTTACCGACCACAGGCCCGGGATCCCGATCACCGGAAAGACCAGCGCCAGGTTGAACCACAGCAGCAATTGCAGGATCAGCGGCGTGCCGCGAAACAGCCAAGTGTAGCCGGCGGCTACCCCCTTCAGCACCGGGTTGGGCGAGAGCCGCATCACCGCGACGACGAGACCGAGCACGATGCCGAGGCTCATCGCCAGCACCGCCATCGTCAGGGTATTGACAATGCCGTGCAGGATCACCGGCACGGTGAGGAAGCGGCCGACGTAAGCCCACTCGATCTGGCCTTGCGCGAAGGCGCGCCCGACCAGCGCCAGGACGACGAGGATCAGGCCGGCGGCGAGCCAGCGGCCCCAATGGGTCCGCCGCGCGGTCGGCAGGCCGGTGAGATCGGGAAAACCCTCGGCGAGGGCGCGTCCGCTGCTCATGAGTCCCTCGTCATTGCTCACCCGCCCCGGGGAAAGGCCGTGCCAGGATCATGCCGCTTCGGGCGCCGGCGCCGGCTCGATCACGCCGGCCCGCTCGGTGATCGGCCCGTACTGAGCCGGCTGGCGGTGCTGGCCGAAATTGAACATCTTATCCTTGCCCTGACGGCAGCGGTCGAGGTCGCACGCGGCCACCACCACCTCGTCGCCGAGGGTCTGCGCCTGGGCGACGATGCGCCCGTCGGGATCGACGATGCAGGAGCCGCCGATCAGGCCCGAGCCGTCCTCGTCCCCGGCCTTCGCCACCGCGACCGCCCAGGTGGCGTTCATGTAGGCGTTAGCCTGGGCGACCAGCATCGAGTGGAAGGTGCGCAACGAGGCGTCCTCGCTCGTGCCGCCGTTGGGATCGTAGGCCGCCGAGTTGTAGCCGACGCAGATCAGCTCGACGCCCTGCAGGCCCAGCACCCGCCAGGCCTCGGGCCAGCGCCGGTCGTTGCAGATCATCATGCCGACGATCGCGCCTTGCCAGGCCTCGCCCGCCCGGAAGGCCGGGAAGCCGGTATTGCCGTAGGAGAAGTAGCGCTTCTCGAGCTGCTGGAACCGGGCGCCCGGCCGCGGCTCGACCGAGCCCGGCAGGTGGACCTTGCGGTAGCGCCCGAGGATCGATCCGTCCGGCTGCACCAGGATCGTGCTGTTGAAGCGCTCGCCCGACGACGTCAGCTCGGCGTAGCCAATGTTGAAGCCGACACCGAGTTCCCTCGCGCGATCGAAGAGCGGCTGGACCGCCGGGTTCGGCATCGCGCGTTCGAAATAATGGTCCAGCTCGTCGCCCTCCAGCAGCCAGCGCGGGAAGAACGTCGTGAAGGCGAGTTCGGGAAAGACCACCAGCGTCGCGCCGCGTCCCGCCGCCTCTTCGAGCAGGCGGATCAGCCGGTCGAGGGTGTGGGCGCGGGAATCGGCGCGCTGGGTCGGGCCCATCTGGGCCGCCGCGACGGTGACGATACGGGACATCATGACCTCTGAGTGGGCATCATGCTTGAATTATAGGCATTACGCTATATCGGCCCACCTCCATGCCCCAATCATGCACATCCCTTACGCCTCCACAATCCAGCGTCCTATGATAAATTAAGCCGAACTATAATGTGGAGTGATGATGAACCTGCGGCAGCTGGAGATCCTGCGGGCGGTGGTCCGGCACCGCACCACCCTGGCGGCAGCCGAGGAGCTGGCGGTGTCGCAGCCGGCGGTGAGCAACGCCCTCAAGGCGATGGAGGCGCAAGCCGGCTTCCCGCTGTTCGACCGCATCAACAACCGGCTGTTTCCGACCGCCGAGGCGATGACGCTCTACCGGGAGAGCGAGGCGATCTTCGCGCTCCACGCCAAGCTGGAGAACCGCCTGCGCGACCTGCGGGAGAACCGGCACGGCCACCTCGCCATCATGGCGACGCCGCCGCTGGCCTACGGCCTGCTGCCCCGGGCACTCGCGGCCTTCGTGCGGCAGCGGCCGCAGACACGGCTGTTCTTCGACGTGCGCCGCTACGAGGGCGTGATCGAGGGCGTGTCGGGCCGGGTGGCGGAGCTCGGCTTCGCGCTCGGCCTGTCGAACCATGTCGGCATCGCCCACGAGGTGGTGCACCGGGGCGAGATGGTCTGCGTCATGGCCCCCGACCATCCCTTGAGCCTGAAGCCGAGCGTCACCCCGGCGGACCTCGCCCGCCACCCGTTCATCGGGCTGGAACGCGGCACCCGCCTCGGCGAAGCCCTGCGCGACGCCTTCGCACGGGCCGGCGTGCCGTTCGACGCGACCGTGGAGGTGCGCTACTGCAACACCGCCTGCGTGCTGGCCGGCGCCGGCGTCGGCGTCGCGGTGGTCGACCCGTTCTCGCCCGCGCAGGGCGGCGCCCATCCGGTGGTGGTGCGCCCGTTCGAGCCGCGCACGCCGGTCGAGGCCTTCATGCTGTGGTCGGAGGCCGAGCCGCTGTCGCGCCTGGCGCGGGCCTTCCTGGCGGAGGTACGGGCGGCGCGGGCCGTGCCGTGATGGTGGTGGGAGCGGTGCGGACGGGTGGTCATGGGCCGCTCCCCCTTTGCCGGACGACCGCGAGTCAGTCTGACTAAACCGTCGATTTTATCCCACCCGCGACCTCATCCTGAGGTGCGAACGCAGTGAGCCTCGAAGGAGGCCTCCAGAAGTCTCCGCGATCTCTGGAGACCTCCTTCGAGGTCAGCCGATCGTCGATCGACTGACACCTCAGGATGAGGTTGTGGGTGGGAGAGGAAAAGTGTTTAGCAGTGCTGCCCGCTTACAAGTTAGATCGGCTCTTGGTGATGTGGGAAACGGGAGCGCCTGACGACGAACTGGCAAGCCGTCCTCGTCCCGCACGGATATCCCCGCCCTACCCCACCGCCCCGATCGGGATCGCGAAGCCGAGCCGGCGCGCGGCATCGTCCACCGCCTCCAGGATGGCCCGCTCGTCGCGGGCGATCAGGCTCGACAAGCCGCCGATCCCGAGGCCGCTGAGGCCCTGGCTCCCGGGGGAGGCCGGGACCGGAAGGCAGAGGATGCCGGCTCCGTGCGTCACCTGGCCGAGCGAGAGCGCGTAGCCGCGGGCCCGGATCGCGGCGACCGCATCGAGCAGTTCGGCATCGTCCGGCACGACAGGGGCATCGTTCCAGAGGTTGGCCAAAGCCGTGGCCCCGACGCCGGCCGCGCCGCGGGCCGCGACCCGCTCCCGCGTCTGCGCGGCGACGTGGAGGATGGCCGCGTCCGGCATCCGCGAGAGCAGCAGTTGGCCCATGCCTGAGCGCACCAGCGGCAGGCGGTCGCCGACCCGGATCTCCAGGCGCATCGGGTGCCGGCTCGGAATCACGTCGACGTAGCGCACGCAGAGGTCCGAGGGCACGCCGAGCAGGATCGTGTGCCCGGTGGCGGCGGCGACCGCGTCCATCAGGGCGCGCAGATCCGCCTCGGGGCCGGCGGGATCGACCCAGCGGCCGAGCGCCGACACCCGGCTGCTCGGCTTGACGCTGCGTCCGTCCGCCCCGAGCACCAGGTAGCCGTGATTCACCAGGCTCTGGACCAGGGTCGAGGTGCTCGATTGCGGGTAGTCGAGCCGGTCGGCCAGCTCCGACACCGTCACCGGACGCTGCACCGCGTCGCAATATTCCAGGATCTCCAGCGTTCGCATCGACGACTTGACGGTGACGCCAGCGGCCTTGGCGGTTCGGGTGCGGGGCAAGCGACTCTCCTATATCATCTATATGATATTATTAATCCGATTGACGATCAACAGCCGGCGAACTAGCGTCGTGGTCGGGAAGGAAACCTCATGGATACGGCACAGGGCTTCTGGCCCGCAGGTGCGGACGACGACCTCGTTCGCCGGCTGCGGGCGTTCGTCGCCGAGACCATCGTCCCGGCCGCCCACGAGATCGACGAGCGGGACCTCTACCCGACCGAGATCGTCCGGAATCTGGCCTCGCTCGGCTGCAACACGATCTGCCTGCCCACCCGCTACGGCGGCGGCGGCGCGCCCCACACGGCGGCGGCGGCGGTGTGCGAGGAGGTCGGCTACGGCAGCGCCGCGGTCGCGATCTCGCTCATCACCATCTTCCAGGCGCAGACGATCATCCGCCTGTTCGGCTCGGACAGCCTGAAGGACCGCTACCTGCCGCGTTTCGCGCAAGGGATGATCGCCTCCTACGCGCTGACCGAGGCCTCGCACGGCAGCGACATCCGCACGCTCGACACCAAGGCGCGCCGCGAGGGCGATGCCTGGATCCTCGACGGCGAGAAGTCCTTCATCACCTCGGGGTCGCAGGCCGAGTTCTTCGTCATTCTGGCCGAGACCGAGCGGGGGGTGTCGGCCTTCGCGGTGCCGCGCGAGAGCGCGGGCCTCTCGTCCTATATCGGGCGCAACTCGGCGACCTTCGGCCTGCGCAACGGTCCCCACGTCAACATCCGGCTCGACGGCGTGCGCCTGCCGCTCGACCACCTGATCGGCGAGGACGGCAAGGGCGTGCGCCAGGCCGTCACCACCCTCGACTACTCGCGGACTCTCGCTGCCGCGATCAGCATCGGCATCGCCCGCGCGGCCTTCGACGCGGCGCTCGCCCATACGCGGAGCCGGGTCGCCTTCGACCGGACGGTGATCGAGTTCCAGGGCATCCAGTGGTACTTCGCCGATATGCTGGCCCGCATCGACGCGGCCCGCCTGCTCGTCACCCGCGCGGCCGAGGCGCTCGACGCGCCCGACCATGGCGACGTCCTGCGCTATGCCAGCGCCGCCAAGCTCGTCGCGGCCGAGGTCGCGACCGAGGTGGCCTCCAAGGCCGTGCAGGTCTGCGGCGCCTACGGCACGATGGTCAACGCGCCGTTCAACCGGTTTTTTCGCGATGCCAAGACCTACGAGATCGGCGGCGGCTCGACGGAAGTGCTCCGGAACACGCTCGCCAAGTACATCGTCAAGCAGGCGGCCGCGTCGTGATCGCGGATCTCCTCGCCGCCCAGGCCGCGCGCCGGCCCGACGCGCCCTTCGCGGTCACGGCCGGGGGCCGGCACAGCTACGCGGAGGTCTGGAGCCTCGCGCGCCGCTTCGCCGCGCGCCTCGCGGGGGTCGGCATCCGGCCGGGCGACCACGTCGCGCTGATCGCCGGCAACTCGGTCGGCTACCTCGTCGCCTGGTTCGGCATCCAGGCGGCCGGGGCGGTTGCGGTCTGCCTCAACAACCAGGTGATGGGCGAGCGGATCGACTACCTGGTCGGCCAGTCGGACGCGACGCTCGTCGTCGCGGACGAGGCCTGGCTCGGCGCCCGGGCCGACGACCTGCGCGAGGGGCGCGCCGCCCTGCCCCGGCTGCGGATCCCGGCGGATGCGGATCTCGGCGCCGCCCTCGCCGACGCGCCCGAGGCCGAGCCGGCGGCCCGCGCGGCTGACGACCTCTGCACCATCCTCTACACATCCGGCACGACCGGGCTGCCGAAGGGCGTGATGTGCGCGCAAGCCGGCTACCTCGCCACCGGGCGCGAGACCGCCCGTATCCTCGATCTCTCCGAGGACGACCGGATCTTCGTCTACCTGCCGCTGTTCCACACCAACCCGCAGATGTACGCGCTGATGGGCGCCCTCACCGCCGGGGCGTCGCTGGCGATCGCGCCGCGCTTCTCGGCCAGCGCCTTCTTCGCGGAGGCGCGGCGGCTCGGGGCGACGGGCTGCACCTTCGTCGGGACCGTGCTCGCCATCCTGGCCGCCCGCTACGAGGCCCCGGAGCGCGACCACTCGTTACGCTTCGCGATCGGCGGCGGCACCACTCGGGCGCTCGCCGGGACGATCGAGGAGCGGTTCGGCATCAAGGTGCACGAACTCTACGGCATGACCGAGGTCGGCGGCTGGGTCTCGGGCTCGAACGCCGCCGATCACCGCCTCGGCTCGGCGGGCCGGGTGCGGCCCGACATGGAGGTGGCGATCGTCGATGCCGCCGACGAGCCGGTGCAACCCGGTGAGCGCGGCGAAATCGTGGTGCGTCCGCGGCGGCCGAACCTGATGCTGCTGGGCTACTACAACAAGCCCGAGGCGTTCGGCGCCGCCTGCCGCAATCTCTGGTTCCATACCGGCGATGTCGGCAGTTTCGATGCCGACGGCTTCCTGTATTTCCACGGCCGCACCAAGGAGATCATCCGCCGCGGCGGCGAGATGGTCGCTCCGCAGGAGCTTGAGACCGAGTTGCGCAAGCTGCCGGGCATCCTCGACTGCGCGGTCGTCGCCGTCCCGGACCCGATCATGGGCGACGAGATCAAGGCGGCGATCATCGCAGAGGACGGGTTCGACCTGGGCTGCCTGCGCCGCGACCTCGCCCGGGTGCTGCCGGCCTTCATGCTGCCGCGCTACGCCGAGCGGGTGGCCCACATCCCCCGGACCGAAACCGAGAAGATCATCCGGCGGGAGCTCGAGTATCTCGACCACCGGGTCGTGGATCTGAAGTCGAGCGCGGCAGGATCGGACACGTCATCCCAACCGCAACCTCGTCCCGAGAGCGTGCCCGAGCTCGCGACCGATCCTGCCACCCTCCTGGTCATCCCGGGGCCGCGCAGCGGAACCCGGGATCCATAACCGCCGACCGCTCAGGACGAGGCGGTACGCCAGCCGCCTCGGTCGTCACCGTCGGCGGTTATGGGTCCCGGGTTCTCGACTTCGTCGAGCCCCGGGATGACGCCGGGACTATGAGTCCTGAAGATCAAATAGAACAGATGTTGTTCCGACTAAAAAACAGTAAAAAACAAAATACTTCAAAACACCGATCGAGGGAGGATCACCCATGACCTTGACCAGGAGACGCTTCGCCGCGCTCGCCGGCGCGGCCTGCCTCGCCGGCGGCCAGTCCCGCGCGCAGGAATCCCGTGCTCAAGATTCCGGGGCCCAAGGCCGCGACGAGGTGGTCAGGCTCGGGGTCCTCACCGACATGACCGGGATCTTCGCCGATCTCACCGGCAACGGCTCGGTGGAGGCCGCCCGGATGGCGGTGGAGCGCTTCGGCGGCAGCGTCGGCGGCCGGCGGATCGAGGTGGTCTCGGCCGATCACCAGAACAAGGCCGACGTCGCCTCGGCGATCCTGCGCAAGTGGTACGACCAGGACGGCGTCGACGCGGTGTTCGACTTCGCGAACTCGGCCTGCGCTCTCGCGGCGGTGCCGATCACCCGCGAGCGCAACAAGGTGATGATCCCCTCGGGCGTCGGCACGACCGACCTCACCGGGCCGCAATGCTCGCCCAACACGATCCACTGGACCTGGGATTCCTACGGCAACGCCAACGCCCTGGTGAAGGGCGTGCTGGCGCAGGGCGGGAAACGGTGGTTCTTCATCACCGTCGACTACGCCTTCGGCACCAGCCTGGAGACCACCATCGCGGCCCTGGTCAAGGCGCAGGGCGGCACGGTGGCGGGCGCCGTCCGCCACCCGCTCGGCGCGCCCGATTTCAGCTCCTACCTCCTCACCGCGCAGGCCTCGGGCGCCGACGTCATCGTGCTGGCCAATGGCGGCGTCGACCTCTCGAACGCCGTCAAGCAGGCGCGGGAATTCGACATCACCACCAGCCGGTACAGAATCGTCGCGCCGCAATTCAACCTGGCGGTGGCGCACGCGGCAGGGCTGGCGAACACCCAAGGGATGCTCGCGGTCGGCAGCATGAACTGGACCGACACCGACACCACCCGGGCCTTCGCCACGGCGCTGGCGAAGCGCAACAACGGCATCCACCCGGACGCGCTCCAGGCCGGGGTGTATTCCTCGGTCCTGTTCTACCTCCAGGCGGTCCGGGAGGTCGGCTCGGCGAAGGACGGCCGCGCCCTCGTCGACTACCTGAAGTCGATCCCGATCGACGACCCGCTCCTCGGCAAGGGCCGCGTGCGGGCGGATGGCCGCTTCATCCACCCGGTGCAGCTCTACCGGATCAAGACCCCGGCCGAATCGACCGGGCCCTGGGACCTGTTCCAGACGCTCAGCTCGATCCCCGGCGACGAGGCGTTCCGCCCGCTCGACCAGGGCGGCTGCCCGCTGGTGCGGGCATGAGCGCCCCGCGCGAGACAGGAATCAGCGCGCTACGCAACGTTGCGGTGGTCGGGCTGGGCGAGGTCGGCACCGTCTTCGCCCGGGCGCTCACGGCGCGGGGCGTCGCGCTGGCGGTCGCCTCGCGAGACGGCCCGCGGGCCATGCGCGCGGCCGAGTCCCTCGGCCTGCCGCTGGTGCCGCCGGCGCAGGCCGTCTCGAGCGCCGACATCGTCCTGTTGACCGTCACCGGCGAGGCCCTGCCCGCGGTGGCCGCCGGGATCCTGCCGCACCTCGCGCCGGGCGCGCTCGTCGCCGACTGCACCGCCGCGGCGCCGCTCCAGGTCCGCGAGGTCGCCGGGCGCGTCGGCCCGGGCTTCGTCGACGTCGCCATCATGGGGGCGGTGAGCCTGCACGGGGCGGCGACGCCGCTCCTCGCCGCGGGGCCGCAAGCCCAGCGGCTGGCCGACCTCCTCAATCCCCTCGGCTTCCGGATCGAGGCCCGGCCGGCGGCGCGGGTCGGCGACGCCTCTGCGCTGAAGCTCCTGCGCAGCGTCTTCACCAAGGGCCTCGACGCCGTGGTCGTCGAGGCGATGCTGGGCGCCGAGCGACTCGGGCTGCGGGCCGACCTCGTCGGCCTGCTCGCCGATTACGACCGCGCGCCGCTCGCCGACCACATCGCCATGTACCTGCGCACCCATCCGACCCATGCCGGGCGCCGGATGGTCGAGATGGAGGAGGCGGCCGCCCAGCTCGACGCCCTCGGCGTGCCGGGCCTGACCACCCGCGCGGCGATCGCGCGCTACCGGCGCACCGTCGCGCTCGCGGGCGCCACGCCCCTGCCGGACGAAGGCCTCGACGCCGAATCCGGCATCGCGTGGCTCGCCCGCGCCGAGGCGGCCGACACGGAGGATGCGGATGCCTGATCAAGGACCGGGCGGCGAGCGCCCGACGCTCGTCACCGCAGAGGCCCTGCGCCACCAGATCGACCTGATCCTCGCGGCCTGGGACATGGCGCCCGACGACCGCGAGGCGGTCGCCGCGATGCTGGTCGAGACCGACCTGCGCGGGATCGAGTCGCACGGGGCCTCGATGCTGCCGCTCTACGACCGGATGCGGCGGGCCGGCGGCCTCAACCTGCGGCCGCGCCCCCACCTCGTGCGCGACGATGCGGCGACCGCCCTCCTCGACGCCGATGCGGGGCTCGGCCACCCGGCCGCGATCCGGGCCGTGACGCTAGCGGTCGACAAGGCGGAGCGGATGGGCGTCGGCGCCGTCGCGGTGCGCAACTCGCACCATTTCGGGGCCGCCGGCCTCTACGCCGAGATGGCGGCGCGGCGCGGCTGCATCGCCCTCGTCACCTCGTCGGCCCGCACCGTCGCGGTCATCCCGGAGGGCGGCGCGGCGCCGGTGCTCGGCACCAATCCGATCGCCTTCGCGGCGCCGGCGGCGGGGCGCGACCCGTTCCTCCTCGACATGTCGACCTCGGCGGTCGCGGCGAACAAGGTCAAGGTCTATTCCTACCACGACACGCCGCTCCCGGTCGGCTGGGTGGTGGACGGCGCAGGCCAACCCGTCACCGACCCGCATCGCGGCCTCGCGCTCTGCTTCGACGGCGAGGTCGGCGGGCTGATGCCCCTCGGCGGCGGGCGCGAGACCGGCAGCCACAAGGGCTACGGGCTCGCCGTGATGGCGCAGCTCCTCGGCAGCACGCTCGCCGGCGGCTCGTTCTCGCCGTTTCGCGCCCGCGAGGCCGGGCCGGGGGCGCCCGACAATATCGGCCACTTCTTCCTCGCCCTCAAACCCTCGGCGTTCCGCGATGGCGACGCCTTTCCGGACGAGGCGGCGGCGATCCTGGCGGCTCTGGAGGCGACACCGCCCGCCGATCCGGACCGGCCGGTCCTCGTCGCCGGGACGCCCGAGTTCCGGACCCGGGCCGCGCGGATTGCCGGCGGCATCCCGCTCAACGCCGCCTTCCTCGATGCCGTGCGCGGGGTCGCGGCCGGGGCGGGCGTTCCCTTCCTGCTCGCCGGAGGCGCGTGAGCCATGTTCCACTACGACGGCACCATCCGCGACTGCCTCGGGCCCCTTCCCGCGACCCGCCCGCGCCGGATCGCGGTCCCGGCCGGCGCCTGGGACACCCATGCCCACGTGATCGGATCCGCCCCCGATCATCCCCTCGTCCCGGACCGCCACTTCACCGCGCCGCCGGCCCCGGCCGAGGCCTTCCTCGCCATGCTCGACACCGTCGGGCTGACCTACGGCGTGCTGGTTCAGGTCAGCGTCCACGGCACCGACAACCGCCTGCTGGCGCAGGCCCTGCGCGCCCATCCCGACCGGCTGCGCGGCGTCGCGGTGATCGGCCCGGAGACGAGCGACCGGGAGATCGCTGACTTGAAGGATGCGGGCGTCACCGGAATCCGCCTGCTCGAGATCGTCGGCGGCGGCGTCGGCCTCGCGCAGCTGGAGCGGGTGGCCGACCGCTGCGCCGAGGTCGGCTGGCACATCCAGGTCGCCGCCAAGGGACCGTTCTACCCCGAGCTGGTCCCGCGGCTCTCCGCCCTGAAGGTGCCGTTCATGATCGATCACGCCGGCTGGTGCGCGGCGCCGGAGGGCGTGGACGCCCCCGCCTTCCAGGCGGTCTTGCGCCTCGTGCGCGAGACCGGCTGCCACGTGAAGCTGTCGGGCGCGTTCCGGCTGTCGGGAAAAACCTACCCGTTCGCCGACACGGCGCCGTTCATGCGCGCGCTCCTCGAGGCAGGGCCGCATCAGGTGGTGTTCGGCAGCGACTGGCCGCATGTCGGGCTCTACGACCCGGAGGCCCGGCCGGATGTCGGCATGCTCCTCGACCTCATCGCCGATTACGCGCCCGACCCGGCCGACCAGCACCGCATCCTGGTCGAGAATCCGGCCCGCTTCTACGGGCTTCCGCCAGGGGCTCGGGCGGGCTGATCGCGAGAACCGATACGAGGCGAGCCACTGACGCCTCATCGTAAGCCACGCCCTTTTCCGGACGACTGCAACGAAGTGAAAGGAAATCCGGGATCCAGCGCAAAAAGTCGCGAAGCGTCTGCTTGTCTGCGACGGTGCAGCATTCAGAGTCGCTTCGCGACACTTCTTATGCTGAATCCCGGAATTCCTTCCGCTGACGCTTCAGTCGCCCGGGAAAGGGTGAGATTCATGAGAACCCGCTGCGTGCGCGCCGCGACCAGCTATTGTTTACTGTCCGGCCCGGTTTCGCGCGGATAACTGTGCACGGCATGCAAGACCCGATGGTATTCGGCATGATCGCCGCACGAGAGGGGGGACGGCATGGCCATCGAGTTCGACACCGACGCGGTGCTCCCGCCGATGCATCCGGGAGAAGTCCTGCGCGGGGAGTTCCTGGAGCCGCTTAAGCTGTCGGCAGGCGCAGTCGCGCGGGCCTGCGTTGTGCCGCGCACGCGCATTGAACATGTCGCGGTGAGGGAGGTCGGGATCTCGACCGATACCGCCCTGCGGCTCGCGCGCTATCTCGGGATGCCGGCGGAATTCTGGCTCAACCTGCAGCGCGCCGACGAACTCGAGACGCTCGAGTGGGAGGTCGGCGCGGAGATCGCCCGGATCACGCCGCTGGACCGGGCGGCGTGAGCGCCGACCGGTCGACGGAACCCGACCCTTGGACCTTCGCACCCTCAGGACGTTCCACGCCATCGCCGAGCTCGGCAGCCTGAGCAAGGCGGCGGACCTCCTGCGCATCGGGCAGCCGGCGCTCAGCCGGCAGATGAAGCTGCTGGAGCACGAGCTGAAGGCCGAGCTGTTTGTCCGCAACGGGCGCGGCATGGTGCTGACGGGCGCGGGGCAATTGCTCCTGGAGCGCAGCCTCAGCCTCGTGCGCCAGATCGAGCAGGTGCGCGACGACCTGCAGTCGCTCGACCGGATGCCCTCGGGCAGCGTCGTGCTCGGGGTGGTGCCGACGGTGAGCGCGGTCCTGTCGGCGCGGGTCGCGCGCCGCGCCGTCGCCGAATTGCCGAACGTCGCGCTCCGGATCGTCGAGAGCTACGGTGGGCACCTCGTCGAATGGCTGCATCGCGGCCGGGTCGACCTGTCGATCATCTACGGCCCGGCGGTCGACCTGCATCTCGACGTCGAGACCCTCGGGCGCGACGAACTGGTGGCGGTCGGCCCGAAGGGCTCGGGGCTGGCCGAGCGCGCGCCCGTCGACCTCGCCTGGCTCATCGGCCAGAAGCTCGCGCTGCCGAGCCACTCGCATGGCTTGCGCCGCCTCGTCGAGAAGGCGGCGGCGCGCCGGAAGCTGGCGGTCGACGTGGTGGTCGAGGCCGATTCCTTCCGGGTCCTGACCAACATCGTCGAGGAGGGGATCGGCTACACCATCCTGCCGCCCTCGGCGATCCATGCCGAATTGCAGCAGGGCCGCCTCGAGAGCGCGACCTTCGCGGCGCCGGGCATCGCCCGCGAGGTCGTGCTAGCCTCGGCCACGGCGAAACCGGCCTCGATCGCCAGCGCCGCCGTGGCCGGTCTCGTGCGGACGGAGATCGCCGCGCTCGTGCGCGAGGGGCGCTGGCGCCTCGCGACCGCGTTCCAGGCCGGGCCCCGGGAGCGCCCTACGAGACCATAAAACCGAGATGCCCGCGCATCCGGTGCTTGAGGTAGACGCCGTCCCGCGGCGGCAGCGCTCGCTCCACGTGCCCGGAGGCGATCCGCACCCGCAGGAAGCGGGGCCCGCCGGAGGTGGCGAGAAGCTTCGGCCGGTAGGCCGCGAGCCCGGCCTCGTCGGCGATCTCGACAGCGTCCTCGATCCCGCTCGCCTGCGCGACCCGGTCGAGCCGGACGCCGAGGCCCGCATGGCTCCGCTGCATGCCGGTCTCGCCGTAATGGCCGTTGTCGAGGACGACGATCGTGAGGTTGCCCGGCGCCGCCACCGCGACCGTCATCAGGCCGCCCGCCCCCATGATCTGCTCGCCGTCGCCGGTCACGACCGCGACCGGCCGCGCCGGCTGCGCGAGCGCGAGCCCGAGGCCGACGAGGGCAGCCCCGCCCATCGCGCCCCAGAGGTAGAAGTTGCCGTCGTGGTCGCCCGCGTCGAAGACGTCGTAGGACGGCGAGCCGAGGCCGGTCACGACCAGGAGGTCGCGGCGCTCGGCGAGGAGGACCTTGACGGCCCGGCGGCGATCGAGCGTCCCGGAATCGTCCGACTTGCTCGTGTCCGACATGCGGTGATCTCCCCGGCTCATTTGCCCTCGACCCACTTCTTGCGCCCCAGCATGCGCTGGGAGATCAGAACGGCGACCTGCCGGTCGCCGTCGAAGGCGAGGTTCGCCGCGGCCTCCACCACCTCGCCCGCCTCCTCCGGCCGGTCGAGGCGCAGGAGCGTGACGCCCATCGTCTCGAGGGCCGCGGGCGTGCCGAGCCCCATCGGGATCTGCCACGGGTTGAACTCGGCCCACTCGCCGCGCATCGTCACCAGGGTCAGGAACGGGAACCGGCAGGTCGCGGGCAGCGACAGCATGTTGATGCAGTTGCCGACCCCGCTCGACTGCATCAGCAACACCGCGCGGTCCCCGCCGAGCCAGGCGCCGGCCGCGAGCGCGATCCCCTCCTCCTCGGTCGTCAGGACGGTGGTGCGCACCGCGGCGTCGTCGTGCAGCGCGCGGATCAACCGGGCATGCCCGGCATCCGGCACGTAGGAGGCCTGCGTCACCCCGGCTTCGCGCAAGGCGCGGTAGATCGCGAGCGGCCACTCCGCCGCGGCATCTTGTGAGGAAACGGTCATCGTCATCTCCGGCCGGCCCCCTCGCCGGGCCCCCGGCGGGGCGCGTCGCCCCGTCCCGGGCGACGGGCGGCTTTGCGTTCACCGGCTGAGATGTGCGCGCGGCAGCGCATCCCGCGCACTTTCATTCTCGGCATATCCGGTCTCACGGAATTCGAATTCGCTTAAGAACGCCGGAGCTTAAGATCACCTCCAAGACGCCCGCGACGAACGGGCCGGCAGAACGGGAGGACAGGCATGGAGATGGTGGGGTTCATCGGGCTCGGCCGCATGGGCCGGCCCATGGCGTCCAACCTCTGCCGCAAGGGCGTCCGGCTCGTCGTCAACGACGTGAACCCGGCCGCCATGCAGGAGCTCGAGAGCCTGCAGGCCCGCGCCGCGGCGAGCGCCGCCGAGGTGGCGGGACAGGCCGGGATCATCGTCACGATGCTGCCGAACTCGGCGGTGGTGCGCGAGGTGGTGGCCGGGCCCGGCGGCGTGCTGGCGCATGCAGCACCCGGCTCGCTCGTCATGGACATGAGCACGGTCTCGCCCGAGACCACGGACGAGCTCGCCGCGCTCGCGAAGAGCCGCGGCATCGGCTTCGTCGACGCGCCCGTCGGCCGCCTTGCGAGCCACGCCGATCGCGGCGAATCGCTGTTCATGGTCGGCGCCTCGGAGGCGGACTTCGCCCGGGTCAAGCCGCTTCTGGAGGGCATGGGCTCGACGATCTACCATTGCGGCCCGGTCGGCACGGGCACGCGCACGAAGCTCGTCAACAACTACCTCGCGGTGACCTCCTGCCAGCTCAACGCCGAAGCCTTGGGGCTGTCGCAGCGCCTCGGCCTCGACCTGGAGCGCACGCTGGAGGTTCTCTACGGCACCACGGCGGTCAACGGGCAGCTGAAGATCGCCTGGCCGAGCAAGGTGCTCGCCGGCGACATCGAGCCGGGCTTCACCATCGATCTTGCCCACAAGGACCTGACGCTCGTCAGCGAGGCCGCCCACGCCGCGCGGGTGCCGATGCCGATCCTGGCCGCCGCCCGCGAGGCGTTCTCGACCGCCCGCGCCCGCGGTTTCGGCTCGAAGGATTTCTCCGCGATGGTCGACGCCCTGTGCGACCTCGCCGGGATCGAGAAGCCGCGCCTGCGGCGCTGAGACGACGCCACACGAGCAAGGGACGCCGGCGGCCTCGACGCCGCACGGTCGATCCGGGAGGAGGACGCCATGGCACTCTCGCGGCGGGCCCTGATGGGCGGCGCCACCGCGCTCGCGGCCGCCTGGAGCGGCGGCGCCCGCGCACAAGGGACAGGTCTGCCGAGGATCAAGATCGGCGTGCTGTCGGATTTCTCCGGCATCTACACCGACCTGCTCGGGCCCGGCGGCGTCGCCTGCGTGCAGCAGGCGGTGGCGGATTTCGGCCCCGAGCAGCACGGCTTCTCCGTCGAGGTCGTGTTCGCCGATCACCAGAACAAGCCGGATGTCGGCTCAGGCATCGCCCGGCGCTGGTACGATTCCGAGGGCGTCGACATGGTGATCGGCCTGCCCAATTCCTCGGTCGCCCTGGCGCTCGCCTTCGTGACGGCCGAGCGCAACAAGGCCTGCATCGGCACCGCGGTCACCTCGATGGACTTCACCGGCGCGCAATGCACGCCGAACACCATCAACTGGACCTACGACGCCTACATGCTGGCGAAGGCGCTCGGCACCGAGACCGTGAAGGCCGGCGGGCGCAAATGGTACTTCATCACCACCGACAACGCCTTCGGCAACGCGATCCAGGGCGAGACCGCGGGCTTCGTGCAGCAGGCCGGCGGCACGGTTCTGGGCAATTCCCGCTACCCGATCGGCGCGACCGACTACTCGTCCTTCCTGATCGCCGCGCAGGGCAGCGGCGCCGACGTGCTGGGTCTCGCGCTCGGCGGCACCGACATGGTCAACTGCCTCAAGCAGGCGAGCGAGTTCGGCCTGCGCGACCGCATGCGGGTCGCCGCGCCGGTGATGTTCCTCAACGACATCAACGCGCTCGGCCTAACCCTGACGCAGGGGCTCCTGCACACCAACAGCTTCTACTGGGACGCCAATGACCGCACGCGCGCCTTCACGCAGCGCGTGCTGCCGCGGATGCAGGGCGCCTATCCGGGCATGGTCCATGCCGGCTGCTATGCCGGGACGCTCCACTACCTGAAGGCGGTCGCCGCCCTCGGGGCTACCGCCGCCAAGGCGAGCGGCGCTGCGACCATCGCCCGGATGAAGGCGATGCCGGCCGACGATGACGCCTTCGGCCGGACATTGGTCCGTCAGGACGGCCGCGCCCTGGTGCCGGCCTTCCTTCTCCAGGTAAAGACGCCCGCGGAGAGCCGGGCGCGCTGGGATTACTGCAAGGTGGTGACCGAGATCGCCGGCCCCGACGCGGCCAAGCCCCTGGCGCAGGGGGGGTGCCCGCTCGTGCGGACGTGAGGCCCGGCCGCACCGGCGATGGCGCGTCCTTGCTCTACCGCGTCGCCCGGGTCCGGGCGGTGAGCTTGTTGCCGTCCGGATCGCGCAGATAGGCGACGACGGATCCGTTCGGGCGCTCGGTGGGCGGGGTCTCGATCGCGGTCCCGCCATGGGCGGTGCCGGCCGCGTGCCAGGCGCGAACCTGGTCGGGGCTCGCCGCCGCGATCCCGATGGTCCCGCCATTGGCCGCGGTCGCCGGCTTGCCGTCGATCGGCGTCGTGATCATCAGGCGGCCGCCGTCGTGGGCGTAGATCAGCCGGCCCCTCTCATCCGTCTTGCCGGGCGAAGCCCCCAGCGCGGCGAAGGTCGCGTCGTAGAAGCGCCGGGACAGCGCGAGATCGTTGCTGCCGATCATGACATGCGTGAACATGCTGTCTCTCCGGGCGTGGACCGCGCGGGAGAACCTACGGCACGCTTCCGTCGCCGCAAGGCGCCGGCGATCTCAGGCCTTTTTGATGTGTGCGGACGGCGCTGCCAGGCTCTTCTCTATCCCACCCACGACCTCATCCTGAGGTGTCTGGCGATCGAAGATCGCGAGTGAAACGAGCCTCGAAGGAGGCTTCCAGGGATCGCGGGACTGCTGGAGCCCTCCTTCGAGGTCAGTCGATCTTCGATCGACCGACACCTCAGGATGAGGTCGCGGGCGGGATAGAATCAACCGATTGGTCAGGCAGTCGCTCAGACCCTGCGCTCGTCGAGGAGCAGGCGCATCGCGTCGAGCGCCAGCCCGTAGCCGCTCGGGCCGAGGCCGGCGATGACGGCGGTGGCGGTCCGCGAGACGAGCGAGCGGTGATAGATCTCCTCGCGCCGGTGGATGTTGGAGATGTGCAGCTCGATCTTCGGGCCGTCGAACATCTTGAGCGAGTCGAGGAGCGCGATCGAGGTGAAGCTGTAGCCGGCCGGGTTGATGATGATGCCCGCCGCCCGCCTGCGGGCCTCGTGCACGCTCTCGATGAGGGTGCCTTCGAGGTTGGTCTGGCGGAAGTCGATACCGAGGCCGTGCGTCGCGGCCCGCGCGCGACAGGCCGTCTCGATCTCGGCGAGCGTCGTGCGGCCGTAGATCTCGGGCTCGCGCTCGCCCAGCAGGTTGAGGTTCGGCCCGTTCAGGACGAAGATGATCGGCTCGCTCATGACACTTCTCTTCTCATCGCACCGGCCCTGTCGCGGGTCAGTGATGCGCCAGGATCTCGCCGAGGAACGTGCGGGCCCGCGGATGCTGCGGGGTGCGGAAGAAGGTCTCGGGATCGGTCTCTTCGAGGATCGCGCCGTCGGCCATGAAGATCACCCGGTCGGCGACCTGCCGGGCGAACCCCATCTCGTGGGTGACGCACACCATCGTCATGCCGTCGCGGGCGAGCCCGATCATGGTGTCGAGCACCTCCTTGACCATCTCCGGGTCGAGGGCCGAGGTCGGCTCGTCGAACAGCATGACCTTGGGCTCCATGCACAAGGCCCGGGCGATCGCGACGCGCTGCTGCTGGCCGCCCGAGAGCTGGGCCGGGTATTTCAGCGCCTGCTCGCCGATGCGGACCCGCTCGAGGTAGCGGCGCGCGATCGCCTCGGCCTCCGCCTTCTTCGTGCCGCGCACCCGCATCGGCGCCAGCGTGCAATTCTCCAGCACCGTCATGTGCGGGAAGAGGTTGAAGCTCTGGAACACCATGCCGACCTCGCGGCGCACCGCGTCGACGGCCCGGGCCGAATCGTCGAGAGCGATGCCGTCGACCACGATCCGGCCCTTCTGAATCGTCTCGAGGTGGTTGATGCAGCGGATGAGCGTCGACTTGCCCGAGCCGGAGGGGCCGCACAGGACGATCTTCTCGCCCCGGCGGACCTCCAGGGTCACGCCCTTGAGGGCGTGGAAGTCACCGTACCACTTGTCCACGCCGTGCATCGCGATGAGGGGGCCGGTCGCCGGGTTCGGTGACATGCTCATGTCCTGGCGCTCACGCGGCGGTGAAGGGAACGCCCTCGATGCTGTCCGGCATCGGCGGCTGCTCGGCCTTCATCCACTTGTCGGTGATCTTCTTCAGCTCGCCGTTCGCCTTGATCTTGTCGATGAAGGTGTTGATGAACGCGTTCATCTCCTTCTCGCCGAGGCGGGTGCAGGCGCCGTTATAGATGCTCGTGAAGGTGAGCTTCTGCTCGAACACACCCGGCTTCGCCTCGTCGAGGCGGCGGATGTAGAAGATGTTGCCGCCGACCGCCTGCGCCTGGCCGGAGATGACGGCCTGGATCGAGGCGGCATCGCCGTCGAGCCGCAGGATGTTGGTGCCGGGCGGCGCGTTGCGGGTCACCTCGGTGTCCTGGGCCGCGGCGCGGGCCACCGCGATGGTGAGCTTGCCCATGTCGGCATTGGTCTTCACCGCGACGGTCTTGGGCGCGAGCAGCACGATCTGGTTGGCGACGTAGGGCTTGGAGAACTGCACCGCCTTGGCGCGGTCGGGGAACATCGCCATCGTGGCGAACAGCACGTCGCAGCGGCCCGAGGTCAGGGCCGGGATGCGGTTCGCCACTTCGAGCGGCATGAACTGGACCGGCACGCCGAGTTCCTTGCCGAAGAGCTCGCCGATATCGGCGTCGATGCCCTCCTGCTTGCCCGCGCTGCTGACATAGCCCCAGGGCGGGTTGTCGCCCTGGATCCCGATGATGACGCGGCCCCGTTTCTTGATCTGGTCGGGCGTGACGGCGAGCGCCCGGCCGGTCATCAGGGCCGGCAGGGCGAGGGCGGCGCCCGCTCCGGCCATGAGGCTGCGGCGGCTGATGCTGTGGCGTTCCATGGTGTCCTCCCCTTCTTGATTCCGAGATCCGGCTTCAGCGCGTCGGCGCGGCGAGGCGCCGCTCCATCCAGGAGCCGTAGAGCGACAAGGGCCAGCAGAGCGCGAAATACATCGCCCCGACGATGCCGAAGACGAGCAGCGGCTTGAAGATCTGGTTCGAGACCATGTTGCCGGCCCGCGCCAGCTCGGTGAAGCCGACGATCGAGGCGAGCGACGTGCCCTTGATGAGCTGGACCAGGAACCCGATCGTCGCCGGCAGCGAGACGCGGAAGGCCTGGGGCAGGATCACGTCCCGCATGCGCGAGACGTAGCCGAGGCTGAGCGCCCGGGCCGCCTCCGACTGGCCGCGCGGCACGGCCTCGATTCCGCCGCGCCAGATGTCGCCGAGATAGGCGCTGGCATGCAGCGTGAAGCCCAGGGCAACCGCCTCCCAGGGGGCGAGGTCGAGCCCGACGAGGGCGAGGCCGAAATAGACCACGAAGAGCTGCATCAGCAGCGGCGTGCCCTGGAATACGCTGACATAGGCCGCCGTCGCGCGTTCCAGCATCGGCTTGCCGGAGGTGCGGGCGAGCGCCACGGCGAGGCCCGCGATGCCGCCGCCGACGAATCCGATCGCCGAGAGCGCGATCGTCCACTTCATGCCTTCGAGGAGGAACAGGAATTCGGGCCAGCCCATCGTCGCGCCCCTACTTGACGGGATAGCTGAAGTACCGGCGCGAGACGAGCCCGAAGGCGCGCATCATCAGCCAGGAGATCAGGAAGTACAGGACCGTGATCGTGCCGTAGACCTCGAAGCTGCGAAAGCTCTCGTTCTCGATCAGCTTGGCGACCGAGGTCAGCTCGTAGGCGGCGATCGCCGAGGCGATGCTGGTGGTCAGCGTCAGCATGACGAACTGGCCGGTCAGCGACGGGTAGACCGCCCGGAGCGCCGGGCGCAGGACGATGAAGCGGAAGACGTCGCGCTTGTGCAGCCCGAGGGCGTAGCCGGCCTCGACCTGGCCCTTGTGGATCGACTGCACGCCGCCGCGGATGATCTCGATCGCGTAGGCGCCGCCGTTCAGCCCGAGGGCGATGATCGCGGTCGGCGTCGGCGCGAGGCGGATGCCGATCAGCGGCAGGGCGAAGAACACGAAGTAGATCTGAACCAGGAACGGCGTGTTCCGGATCAGCTCGACGAAGGCGATCACCGCCCAGCGCAGCGGGCGCAGGGGCGACTCGCGCAGCACGACGCCGACGACGCCGATCACCAGGGCGATCGCCATTCCCGACACCGCGAGGAGCAGCGTGCCGGCGCAGCCCTTCAGGAGGTCGGGCAGGCCCGCGACGACCGGCCCGAAATCGAGCGTGTAATTCACCTGGTCGCTTCCCCCGGTGCGGCGCGCCCGTGGGCCCCGCCGCGTCCCGGAGCATCCTGGCCGCTTCCAGCCGGCGCTCCTATGATCGAAGGATTATGCGATCATCCAACGATAGGCAATCCCTCATACGTTGCGCCGCACGTCGTCCGGTGCCAAAGAGAGCGCCATGGGTGCTCCCTCAGACATCGCGGCCGGGGTCGCCGGCGAGACGGTCGGCGACGTCGTTCATGCCCGGATCCGGTCCGACATCCTGTTCGGCCAGCTCGCCCCGGGCGAGCGGCTGCGGCTCGACGAGGCGAGCCGGCGCTACGGCGTCAGCATCGGCACGATGCGCGAACTCCTGAACCGCCTCGCCTCCGAGGGGCTGGTCGTGGCGGAGGCGCAGCGCGGCTTCGAGGTCGCGCCGGCCTCGGCGACCGAGTTCCGGGAGATCGCCGCCCTGCGCCTGCTCCTCGAAGGGCACGCGCTGGCCCTCTCCTTCGCGGCGGGCGACCTCGACTGGGAGGCGCGGGTCGTGGCCGCCCACCACAAGCTCGCGGTCACCGAGCACCGCATGCTGACGGCGACCGACGCCGATCCGACCCTGGTCCGGCAATGCGACCGCGCCTTCCACCAGGCGCTGACCTCGGCCTGCGGCTCGCGCGTGCTGATGGAGACCCTCGGTTCCATCCACGACCGCTACCTGCGCTACCTCTCCCTCGCGGCCATCTTCCGCGGCGACCGCTCGATCCGGGAACACGCCGACCTGCTCGCCTGCGCGCTGGCGCGCGACGCCGAGCGGGCGGCTCGGATTCTGAAGGTCCACATCGACAGCTGCCTGGACTACGCGCTCGCCGACGGGCCGCCGGCCTGGGCGTCCGGGCCCGACGCAGCCGATCCCGCATCGCCGGCCCGGGACGTCTCCGCGCGCCCGAAGCCCGCCCGGACGACGCGGCGCCGCTGACCGGGATGAGAGCGCCTCGCGATCGCGAAGCGCTCTAGGTCATTGATTGTGCCGCATTTTCTTCGACGAACCGGTGTCCACTTCGTCGGAAAATGCTCCAGGTCATTGATTGTGCCGCATCGTCTTCGACGAACCGGTATTCACTTCGTCGGAAAATGCTCTCGTCACGGCCGGCGCGACCAGTGTTCCGCATTGACCGCACCCGCGGGCATCTCCCCCGCCAGGATGGCGCGCACCTGCGCCACCGTGTCGAAGGCCTGCGCCTCGATCGCCGGCGGCGTGAGGCCGCCGATATGCGGGGTGGCGATCACGCCGCCCAGGCGCGCGAGGTCGGGCGAGGGCATCTGGTCGGGCGCCCGCCCGACATCCATCGCCGCCCCGGCGATCCGGCCCTCTCGAAGCGCCGCGGCGAGGGCCGCCTCGTCGACGAGGTTGCCGCGCGAGAGGTTGATGAACACCGCGTGCGGCCGCATCCGCGCGAGCGCCCGGGCATCGATCAGATTCTCGGTCGCCTCGGTGGCGACCGCCAGGCACACGACGATGTCGGCCTCCGCCATCAGCGCCTCGAACGCGACCTGCCGGCCCTGGCCTGCCGGGACCGTGACATGGGGGTCGCAGATCAGCACCTCCATGCCGAGATGGCCGGCGATCGTCCCGAGGTTCCGGCCGATCGCCCCGTAGCCGATGATGCCGAGGCGGCTGCCGGCGAGCTGGCGCCCCATCCGCACCTCCGGCGCGCGACCGGCCTGGTAGTCGCGCGTCGCCCGCGAGATGCCCCGCGACAGGTCGACCATGAAGCCGAGGGCGAGTTCCGTGACCGAGGCGACGAAGCCGGGCGCGGCATGGGTCACCAGCACGCCGGCCCGGCTCGCCGCCGGAACGTCGATGGTGCGGATGTCGACGGCGCAGCGCAGGAACGCTCGCAGGTGCGGTAGCCGGGCGAAGATCTCAGCTTGGCCGGGGGTGAGCCGGTCGGAGACGACGAGGTCGACCTCCGCGGCGGCCGCGACGAGGGCGGCCGCGTCGAGCGGGTCGTCGCCCTCGTGGAGCACCACCTCGGCGAGGTCGCGCAAGGCGGCGAGGGCCCGGGGGCCGTAATACTGCGCGCGCATGTGCGGCGTGTGCGTCAGCAACAGCTTCATGTCGGCCTCTCCCGTAGCTGGACTGATCTAGGGCGGTCCCGAGGGAATCGCTCATCCCACGCTCGACCTCATCCTGAGGTGCGAACGGAGTGAGCCTCGAAGGAGACCGCCAGAAGTCTGTGAGGGAACTGGAGGCCTCCTTCGCGGCCGCTACGCGGCACCTCAGGATGAGGTCGCGAGTGAGATGGCAGACGCACCAGGACGGTGCGGCAGTGCCCATCCGGATAATATTCCTCCTCCGCATCCCTCCTGGCACGTGTGTTGCTCAAACGACCTCTCAAGAGACGACAAACCGGCGGGGCGAGTCCGGCCGGACGGGGGGACACGCCCAGGCGGGAATCGTCGTGGCGCCGGGCGAGGACACGGGATGCACAAGCGCGAATTTCTCAAGCTCGGCGCTGCCGCCGGCCTGTCGCTGGGCTTTGGCGCAGAGGCCCGCGCCCAGTCGCGGCCCGGGGTGCTGCGGGTCGCGATGACGGCAGGCGACATCCCGCTCACCACTGGCCAGCCGAGCCAGGGCGCCGAGGGCGTGCGCTTCATGGGCATCACGCTCTATGACGGCCTGACCCGCTGGGACCTCTCCCGCAGCGACCGGGCCGCCACCATCGTGCCGGGGCTGGCCGAGAGCTGGACGGTCGATCCGCAGGACAAGCGGATCTGGACCTTCAGGCTGCGCCCCGGCGTGCGCTTCCACGACGGCTCGGCCTTCACCGCCGACGCGGTGGTGTGGAACCTCGACAAGCTGCTCGACCGGTCATCGCCGCAATTCGACCTGCCGCAGGCGACGCAGGGCAGCCTCTATACCGGCGGCATCGCGCGCTGGCGCAAGATCGACGACGCGACCGTCGAGATCACCACGAAGGTGATCGACGCGGTCCTGCCCTACTCGCTGGCGAGCGTGTTCATGTCGAGCCCGGCGCGCTGGGAGGAGATGGACCGGGACTGGAACAAGGTGGCCCAGAAGCCCTCCGGCACCGGGCCGTGGAAGCTCGACAGCGTGCGGGCGCGGGAGCGGGCCGAACTCGTGCGCAACCCGGACCACTGGGACCGGACGCGGATCCCGAAATCCGATCGCCTGGTGCTGATCCCGATGCCGGACGTCAATTCGCGGGTCGCCGCGCTCCTGTCGGGCCAGGTCGATCTCGTCGAGGCGCCGCCGCCGGACGCGATCCCGCGCCTGCGCCAGTCGAAGATGAACATCGTCACCAACGTCTACCCGCATATCTGGCCCTACATGCTCAGCTTCGAGGAGGGCTCGCCCTTCCTCGACGTGCGGGTGCGTCGTGCGGCCAACATGGCGATCGACCGCGAGGGGCTGGTGAGCCTGCTCGGCGGTCTCGCGGCCCCGGCCAGGGGCATGATCGATCCGGGCCATCCCTGGTTCGGCAAGCCGAATCTCGACCTGAGCTACAACCCCGACCGTGCCCGGGCGCTGCTCGCCGAGGCGGGGTTCAGCCGGGACAAGCCGGTCAAGGCCCGGATCATCATCTCGCCGGCCGGCTCCGGGCAGATGCAGCCGCTGCCGATGAACGAGTTCATCAAGGAGAATTTGCAGGACGTCGGCATCGCGGTCGAGTTCGAGGTGATGGACTGGGAGACCCTGCGCACCCGCCGCCGCCTCGGCGCCGCCGCGCCGGAGAACAAGGGCCGGCACGGCATCAACAACTCCTTCGCCTACTGGGACCCGGATATCGGCCTGATCGGCCCGGCGAGCCGGTTCATGAAGGATTCGGGCTTCAACTGGGGCGACTACTACAACCCGAGGGCCGAGGAGCTGGCGAAGGCGGCCAAGCAGGAATTCGACCCTGCGGCGCAGAACGCGCTCCTCGGGCAACTCCACGAGGTGGTGGTGGAGGACGCGATGTGGATCTTCGTCGTCCACGACCTCAACCCGCGGGCGCTCGCGCCGAACGTGAAGGGCTTCGTCCAGGCTCAGAGCTGGCTGCAGGACCTCACCCCGGTGGTGGTCGCGTGACCGCCCTCCCCTCCTCCCGGCAGGCCACCGCATGACCGACGAACCTCTCTGGAGCCTCACCGTCGCCGAGGCGTCGCGGCGCGTCGGCCTGGGCGCGCTGTCTCCGGTCGATCTCGTCGAGGCCTTCCTCGAGCGGATCGCCGCGGTCGATGCCCGCATGCCGAGCTACGTCCTGGTCGATGCCGAAGGCGCCCGCGCGGCGGCCGGCATCGCGGCCGCGGAGCTGGCGGCGGGCCGGCGACGCGGGCCGCTGCACGGCCTGCCCTTCGCGGTGAAGGACAATTACGACGTCGCCGGCCTGCCGACGGTGGCCAATTCCCGCCTGCGCCTCGGCCACGTCGCGACCCGCGACGCCGGCCCGGTGGCGCGGCTGAAGGCGGCAGGCGCGATCTGCCTCGGCAAGCTCTCGACCTGGGAATACGGCACCGGCAACGGCGGCGAGTACGGCGACACGGTCTTTCCCACCACCCGCAACCCCTGGGACCTCGCGCGCTTCGCCGGCGGCTCCTCGATCGGCGCGGGCGCGGCGGTGGCGGCCGGCACCGCCCTCTTCGCGCTGGGCTCGGACACAACCGGCTCGGTGCGCCTGCCGGCGGCGGCCTGCGGGGTCGTCGGCGTCAAGGCGACGCCGGGACGGGTCAGCCGCCACGGCCTCCTGCCGAATTGCTGGTCGCTCGACATTCCCGGCCCCTTCACCTGGACGGTGGAGGATGCCGCGATCGTGCTCGCCGCCATCGCCGGCCACGACCCGGCCGACCCGGTGACCGAGGAGATGCCGGTGCCGGACTATCCCCGGTTCCTGGCCGGCGGCGTGGCGGGTCTCCGCATCGCCGCCGTGACCGATCCGGGCCCCGGCTTCCCAGGCCCCGACGCCGCGATGGCGGCGGCCCTTCACGCCGGCCTCGACGTGCTGCGAGGCCTGGGCGCGACGATCGTCGAGACCCGCCTGCCGGTGCCGGCGGAGGAATGCTTCAAACTCTCGCGCTTCATCGGCCCGCCGGAATCTGCCTCGATCCACGAGGCGGAGTACCGGACGGATGCCGCCCTCATGGGAACGGCGCTTCGCGACAAGATGCATGGCGGCACGCTGCAGCGGGCGGCCGACTACATCGCCGCCCAGCGCCAGCGCCGGGTGGTGGCCGACGGGATCGACGGCCTCCTCGCGGGCTTCGACGCGCTCGTGACCTTCGGCACCTTCCGGGTCGCGCCGCGGCTCGACCGGCAGGACGAGATGGTCGCCTTCACGGTCGAGACCGCGATGACGCCGTTCAACCTGTCGGGCCATCCGAGCCTCGTCCAGTGCACCGGCTTCACGCCCGAGGGGCTGCCTCTGGCCTGGCAGGTGGTCGGCCACCGGTTCGACGAGGCGACGATCCTGCGGGTCGCCGCCGCCTACGAGGCGGCCACGCCATGGCGCAAGGAGAGGGCCCCGGTCCGATGAGAGAGTCCCGATGAGCGAGCTCCACACCCTCTCCGTTGCCGAGGCCGGCCGGCTGATCGGCGCTCGGAAAATCTCGCCGGTCGAGCTCGTCGAGGCGATGCTCGCCCGCATCGCGGCGATCGACGGGCGCCTCAACAGCTACATCCTGGTGCTCGCCGAGCGGGCGCTCGGCACGGCGCGGACGGCCGAGGCCGAGATCATGGCCGGCGGCTGGCGCGGGCCGCTGCACGGCATCCCGTTCGGCATCAAGGACAATTACCACGTCGCCGGGCTTCCCACGACCGGCGGCTCGCGCCTGATGCAGGACGGCCCATCCCAAACGGAGACCGCGACCATCGTGGCGCGGCTCGAGCGGGCCGGCGCGATCCTGATGGGCAAGCTCAACACCTGGGAGTACGGCACCGGCGACGGGCAGGTCTATCACGACTTGCCGTATCCGGTGGCACGCAACCCCTGGAACCTCGCCCGATTCACCGGCGGCTCCTCGACCGGGGCGGGAGCGGCGGTCGCCGGCGGCACCGCTTTGTTCGCGCTCGGCTCCGACACCGGCGGGTCGATCCGCCTGCCGGCCGCCGCCTGCGGGCTGCAGGGGCTCAAGCCCACCTTCGGGCGCAACAGCCGCGCCGCCTGCCTGCCGAATTGCTGGTCGCTGGACCATACCGGCGCCCTGACCTGGAATGTGGAGGACCAGGCGATCGTGCTCGGCGCCACCGCCGGGTTCGATCCCCGCGACCCGTCGAGCGCGACCGCCCACGTGCCCGACTACCGCCAAGGCCTGCACGAGGGCGTGCGCGGCCTGGTGATCGGGATCGTCCGCGACCTCGACGGGGTCGACCCGGCGATCCGCGATGGGATCGAGGATGCGGGACGGCGGCTCGCGGAAGCGGGCGCGATCCTGCGCGAGGTGTCGCTGCCGGCGCCGCTTTCGACCTACCAGGCGGTCGCCTGGACCATCAACTGGGCCGAGTCGTTCTCGATCCACGAACAGGATTTCCTCGCCCGGCGCGGGCGGATGGGGCGGGCGCTGCGGACCAAGATGGGGGCCGGCTTCTGCGTCCGGGCGGTCGATTACCTCGCGGCGCTCCGCGAGCGGCGGCGGCTGGCGCTCGCCACCGACGCGCTGGTGCGCTCGGTCGATGCCCTGCTGCTGCCCGGCGCCTTTCACGTCGCCCCGAGCCTGCGCGAGCCGGACACCGTGCCGGCCTTCACCCGCGACACCGCCTGCTCGGTGTTCAACCTCAGCGGCCACCCGGCCCTGTCGCTCTGCACCGGCTTCGACGCCGGCGGCCTGCCGCTCAACGCCCAGATCGTCGGCCGCCACTTCGACGAGGCGACGGTGCTGCGGGTGGCGCAGGCCTACGAGGCGGCCACGCCCTGGCGCGCCCGCAAACCCGACCCCGCCCCGCACGCCCCGGAGCCGATCATGCCCGACACGACCCCGCCGCCCGTCTCGCCGGAGCACCTCGCCGAGGCGGAGCGCTACGCGATCCGCTACGGCCTCGACGGTCTCGCGCCCGCGGAGGTGGCGGAGCTCGCCCTCCTCCTCGACAAGACGGCGGCGGCCGGCCTCGCGATCCCGCGCCAGCCCTCGAAGGAGGACGAGCCCGCCCACGTGTTCCGGGTGCCCCTGCGATGAGCGAGCCCTGCTTCCTCACCGCCGCCGCGGCGTCGCGCGCCATCGCCGAGGGGCGGCTGACGAGCGAGGCCCTGGTGCGCTCCTGCCTGGAGCGGATCGAGGCCCGCGATCCCGCCGTGAAGGCCTGGCTGCATCTCGACCCCCGCGCCGCCCTCAACGCCGCGCGCGAGGCCGACAAGCGACCGCGGTCGAGCCCGCTGCACGGGCTGCCCTTCGGCGTGAAAGACATGATCGACACCGCCGACATGCCGACGACCCACAATTCGGCGAACTGGCAGGGCTACCGCCCGGCGAAGGACGCGGCCTGCATCGGCGTGGTGCGGGCGCTCGGCGCGGTGATCCTCGGCAAGACCGACACGGTCGAGTTCGCCGCCGCCGGCCGCCGGGCGGCGACGCGCCATCCGATGAACCCGGCCCACAGCCCGGGCGGCTCCTCCTCGGGCTCGGCGGCGGCGGTCGCTGATCACCAGGTGCCGCTGGCCTTCGGCACCCAGACCGGCGGCTCGCTGATCCGCCCGGCCTCGTTCAACGGCCTCTACGCGCTCAAGCCGACCTGGGGGACGGTGAGCCGCGAGGGGGCGAAGATCTACGCCAACTCCCTCGACACGATCGGCTGGTACGGCCGCTCGGTCGCCGACCTCGCCCTCGTCGCCGAGGCCTATCGGCTCGACGGGATCGGGGAGGCACCCGTCCCCGAGCCGCGGGCGCTCCGGATCGGCCTGTGCCGCACGCCGTCCTGGTCGCGGATCGAGCCTGGCGGCGAGACGGCCTTCGCGACCGCCGCCGAGCGGCTGACCCGGGCCGGCGTCGCCGTCGAGGAGATCGTCCTGCCGGACGCCTTCGGCGGGCTGTTCGAGGCGCAGGAGACGATCATGTTCGGCGAGGGCCGGGCCGCCTTCCTCGACGAGTTCCTGATCCAGGGATCGCGCCTCGGTCAGGACTTCGTCGACCGGGCCGAGAACGCCAAGGGCATCACGCCGGCACAGATGGTCGCCGCCCACGACCTCGCGGCCGCGTGCCGGCGCGCCCTGCCGGAGCTGTTTTCCGGCTTCGACGCAGTGCTGGCGCCGGCGAGCCCCGGGGAGGCGCCGGTGGGGTTGCAGAATACCGGCGACCACGTCTTCAACGCGCTATGGACGTTGCTGCACGGGCCCTGCGTGAGCATTCCCTGCACCCGGGGGCCCGCCGGGCTGCCGGTCGGCATCCAGCTCGTCGGCCCCCGCTACGCCGACGCGCGGCTCCTCGCGGTCGCCGCCGCCCTCAGCTCCGTGATCGACGCGGAATCGGCCCCGCCACGGTGAGCCGGATTCAGCCCCCGCTTTCCGCGGGGGCGAGGACCGGGAGCACGGCCTCGCTTGCCGCCACCCAACCGAAGATGCCGCCCTGCGCGACGATCATCGCGAGGCCGGCCGCGTGGAAGGCCGGGATGTAGGAGCCGCAGGCATCCGACACGACGAGGCAGCGATAGCCGCGGTCGTTGGCCTCGCGCACCGTGGTGTGGACGCAGACCTCGGTGGTGACCCCGCAGACGATCAGGCTGGCGATGCCGCGCTCGGCCAGCACCGTCCCGAGATCGGTGGCGTAGAACGCGCCCTTGCCGGGCTTGTCGATCACGACCTCGCCCGGGGCGGGCGCGAGGTCCGGGACGATGCCGTGGCCGGCCTCGCCGCGGATCAGGATCCGCCCCATCGGACCGGGCGCGCCGATCCGGACGCTCGGCGCGCCGCGCTCAACCTTGGCGGGCGGCGCGTCGGAGAGGTCCGGGGCGTGGCCCTCCCGGGTATGGACGACGAGGAGCCCCGCCGCCCGCGCCGCCGCGAGCAGCGCCCGGCAGGGCGTCACCGCGGCGGCGAGCAGCGACACGTCGTTGCCAAGGCTCTCGCCGAAGCCGCCCGGCTCCAGGAAGTCCCGCTGCATGTCGATGATGACGAGCGCCGTCGCGTCGAGGTCGAGCGTCAGCGGGCCGGGCTCGGCGGGGATGGTGACGGTTCGCGGCATGGCATTCCCTCGGGCGTCGCCCCGCCATCATGTATGCATGCGGGCGAAAAGGCCTGCCTCATCTGCGCACGTCGCTGCGCGAGTTTCGGGCAGGTCGCGGAGCCTCCGGCGGCGCCTCGCTCCGCGCGGCCCCGGCGAGGTCGACGAACACGTCCTCGACCACGCTCATGTGGACCAGCATCGCCGTGTTGGCGCCGGCGGCGTCGCGGGCGAGTACCGCGCGGACCACGAGGTCGTGCTCGGCGTGGGAGCGGGCGAGCCGCCCCGGCGCCTGGAACTGCGCCCGCCGGTACGGCATCAGCCGCCGCCGCAGGGCGCGGGCGATGTCCTCGATCGTCCGGTTGTGGGCGCCGGCATAGAGGAGGCCGTGGAACTCGAGATTCGCCTCGACGTAAGCCTCGCGGTCGTGGGCGGCGGCGAGCCCGGCCATCGCCTCGTGATGCGCCCGCAAGGACGCCCGCTCGCCCCGGGTCATGCACAGGCTCGCCAGGCGCGCGCAGCTCGCCTCGATCTCCCCCATGGCGACGAACAGGGTGTCGAGCTCCTCGGTCGTCACTGTCCGGACGGTGGCGCCGAGCCGCGGCCGGATGTCGATCAGTCCGGTCCCGCTGAGCAGCCGCAGCGCGTCGCGCACCGGCGTGCGCGACACCCCGAAGCGCCGGGCGAGCACCTGCTCGTCGAGGTGAAGCCCCGGCGGCAGGGCGCCCGCCAGGATCTCGTCGGCAATCCGCTCGGAGAGGAGTTCGGCGCGGGTTTTTGCATGGGCCACGGGGGCAAGCGCTCTCCTCAAGGGAATACCCCCAGGGCTGGACGGAACTCCCGGGCGCACGCGCGTGGCCCGGCGGCGGGATGCAGAGGCCTCACCCGTCGTCTTGTGCATACATGCAGGCTTCGGGCAAGGCTATCGCGTCCGACGTGATGGTTTTGCCACTCAAGACATGTTTGCCCACCCGGCTACTGAACCCCTCAGGGTCATTCCGGGTCCGCGCAGCGGAGCCCGGAATCCAGACACGCAGGTGGTAGAGGACGAAGCGGAATGAGAGCCGCTTTGTTCTGAACACTCCGAGGTTCTGGATTCCGGGCTCCGCTGCGCGGACCCGGAATGACGCGGAGGATGGCAATTCCTCGGAGCACATCCAACAAGCTCCGTTGAGCCTGCGTCGGCTCCCGACCCTGGCGCGCGATTGTGCATACACAGGCGCGCGATTGGGCGACGGCGCCCCGAATCCCTGCCCGCCCCTACGCGCTGCAGCCCGGACGCTGCCGAAATTCGATGCTTCGCCGCAGGTATACACCGCTCTATTCTTCGCAATGCACGGATTCCTCCCCGGCGGAGCGCGCAGCTGTGACGAAGACTGATCTCACCCGACGGCATTGTCTCGGCGGCGCGGCCGCCCTCGGCCTCGCCGGCCTGCTGCCCGGGCGGGCGCGGGCCGCCGGCCCGCTGACGGTCGGCTTCATCTATGTCGGGCCGAAGGACGATTACGGCTACAACCAGGCCCACGCCGTCGCCGCCAAGGCCCTCAAGGGGATGGCCGGCCTCAAGGTGATCGAGGAGGAGCGGGTCCCCGAGACCAATGCCGTCGAGAAGACCATGGAGAGCATGATCAACCTCGACGGGGCGGGCCTGCTGTTCCCGACCTCCTTCGGCTACTTCAACCCCTTCGTGGTCGCCGAGGCGAAGAAGAACCCGAAGGTGCAGTTCCGGCATTGCGGCGGCCTGTGGACCGAGAAGGACCCGAAGAATGCCGGCTCCTATTTCGGATACATCGCGCAAGGCCAGTACCTGAACGGCATCGTCGCCGGCCACACCACCAAGTCGAAGAAGATCGGCTTCGTGGCGGCAAAGCCGATCCCGCAGGTGCTCAACAACGTCAACGCCTTCCTGCTCGGCGCGCAGAGCGTCGATCCTTCGATCACCTGCCAGGTGATCTTCACCGGCGAGTGGTCGCTGGCGGTGAAGGAGGCGGAGGCGACCAATGCCCTCGTCGATGGCGGCGCCGACGTGATCACCTGCCATGTCGACAGCCCGAAGGTAACGGTCGAGACCGCCGCCCGCCGCGGCGCCTTCGTGTGCGGCTACCACGTCGACCAGTCGCCGCTGGCGCCCCAAAAATACCTCACCGGGGCCGAGTGGGACTGGCTGCCGATCTACAAGGGCTTCGTCGCCGACGTGCAGGCCGGCCGCTCGCCCCCGAACTTTTTGCGCGGCGGCCTCGCCGACGGCTTCGTCAAGATGAGCCCCTACGGGCCGGCGGTGAGCGACGGCGCACGCCGCAATGCCGACGCCGTGAAGGCCGAGATGCTGAAGGGCGGCTACGCGATCATCAAGGGCCCGCTCAAGGACAATACCGGCAATGAGGTGCTCGCCGCCGGCAAGGACCTGCCCGAGAAGGCGATCGAGCTGGAGGGGACCAACTACCTCGTCGCCGGAGTAAGGGGGTCGGTGTGATGCGGTTTCCGTCAGATCCGTCCGAGTAAAGGTCAAGCGCTCCTCCCCTCTCCCGTGTGGGAGAGGGGTCGGGGGTGAGGGTGGCTCGGGTTCAGAACTGACCGCTGAGCGTCGAGCGGCGCAGCCTTACGGTCTGAGTTTCACACTGAAGCGCGCCACCCTCACCCCTACCCCTCTCCCACACGGGAGAGGGGATCCCGCGTTTCACTGGACTCGCGTGAGATCAGGCGGAGGTCGCACGCCGCCTCACCCACCACTTCCCACCCGTCTCTCCCCCTCGCCGGAGATCCCGCCATGGTCGCCGATACCGCCCCCTCGTCCCTGACGGCCGCCGGCGCGCGGCCCTCGCCCGTGATCCGGATCCTGGCCTGGCTAGCCCGGCGCGCGGAGGCGGTGGCGATCCCGCTCGGCGCCGTCCTGGCCGGCCTCGCCCTGTTCAGCCTGTTCCTCCTTGCGCTCGGCAAGTCGCCGTCGGCGCTGGTCGATCTCGTCTGGCGCGGCGGGTTCGGCTCGGCCTTCGCCCTGCAGAACAGCCTGCAGCGTGCCGCGCCCCTGCTCTTCGCCGCGCTCTGCGTCGCGCTGCCGGCCCGGCTCGGGCTGGTGGTGATCGGGGGCGAGGGGGCGATCGTGCTCGGCGGCCTCGCGGCGGCCATCGCGGCGCCGCCGCTCGCCGGGTGGCCGGCCCCCCTGGTCGTCACCGCGATGGCGCTCGCCGCGATGCTCGTGGGCGCCCTCTGGATCGGCGCGGTCGGCGCGCTCAAGGCCTATCGCGGCGTCGATGCGACGATCGCGAGCCTGCTCATGTCCTACATCGCGATCGCGCTTGCCAACCACCTGATCGAGGGGCCGTTGCGCGATCCGACGAGCCTCAACAAGCCCTCGACCCTGCCGGTCGGCGAGGCCAACATGCTCGGGGTCATGCCCGGGATCGGGGTCCATTGGGGTCTCGGCGTCGGAATCGTGGCCTGCCTCGCCGCCTGGCTGCTGATCGAGCGCACGACCCTCGGCTTCGCCGCACGCATCGCCGGCGGCAACGTGCGGGCGGCGCAGATCCAAGGGCTGCCGGTCCGCCGCCTGATCGTCGGCTTCACGGCGCTCGGCGGCGCCTGTGCGGCGCTCGCGGGGTTCTTCGAGGTCGCCGCCGTGCAGGGCAATGCCAACGCGACGCTCGCCGCCGGCTACGGCTTCACCGGGATCCTGATCGCGTTCCTCGCCCGCCACAACCCGCTGGCGATTCCCCCGGTGGCGCTGGCGCTGGGTGGCCTCGAGGCGTCGAGCGGGCTGATCCAGCGCCGGATGCAATTGCCCGACGCGACGATCCTGGTGCTCGAGGGCCTGCTCTTCCTCTGCCTCCTCGTCGGCGAGACGGCCTACGGGCGCTTCAAGGCCTTCAGCCCGCATCTCTGGTCATCGAAGAAGACCCAAGCTGCATGAGCCAAGTGGCATGAACCAGGATCTCGGCCTGTGGACGGTGCCGCTCGCGGTGCTCGGCGGCGCCATCCGCGTCTCGACCCCGTTCCTGTTCGTCAGCCTCGGCGAGACGATCACCGAGCGCGCCGGGCGGATCAATCTCGGCCTGGAGGGCACCCTGGTCTTCGGCGCCATGGCGGCCTACGCCACCGCCTACCTCACCGACTCGCCCTGGGCCGGCGTCGCGGCGGCGGGCCTCGCGGGGGCGGGGTTCGGCCTGCTGCACGGGCTGATCTGCTCGCTGCCGCGGGTCAACGACGTCGCGGTCGGCATCGCCCTGATGCTGTTCGGCGCCGGCCTCGCCTTCTTCCTCGGCAAGCCGTTCATCCAGCCCTCGGCCCCGCCGCTGCCGGCGATCCCGTTCGGGTTCTGGTCGGATCTGCCGCAGGTCCAGGCGGCGTTGCGGGTCAACGTGCTGTTCCTGGTCGGCGCGCTTCTGAGCGTCGTCCTGTGGTGGGCCTTCCGCAACACCAAGGCCGGCCTGGTGATCCGGGTCGCCGGCGACAGCGCCGAGGCGGCCCGGGCCATGGGCTACCCCGTCACGAAGGTCCGGGTGCTCGCCACCATGGCGGGGGGCGTGCTCGCCGGGATCGGCGGCGCCTACCTGTCCCTGTCCTATCCGGGCTCGTGGAACGAGGGCATCTCGTCGGGCCAGGGGCTGATGGCGGTCGCGCTCGTCATCTTCGCCCGCTGGAACCCGCTCGCCTGCTTCGGCGCGGCGCTCCTGTTCGGCGGCGCCGGGGCGCTCGGCCCCGCGCTTCAATCGGTCGGCGTCTCCTCGGGCTACTACCTGTTCTACGCCGCGCCCTACGTCCTCACACTCGCGCTCCTCGTCGCCACCTCGTCGCCCGACCGGGCGCTGGCGGGGGCCCCGGGCGAGCTGGGCCTCTCGCGATATTTCATAGGAGTTCCGCATGAACGGCCTCGGCGGATTGAACAAGGCGCCCAACGGCGTCGTCATCGGCCTCGTGCAGCTGCAACTGCCCGTCGTCGCCACCCCGGCGGGTCTCGCGGCCCAGACCGCCCGCATCGTCGCGATGGTGGGCAAGGCGCGGGCGAACCTGGCCGGGATGGACCTCGTGGTCTTCCCCGAATACGCCCTGCACGGCCTATCGATGGACACCAATCCCGACATCATGTGCCGCCTCGACGGGCCGGAGGTCGCGGCGTTCAAACAGGCCTGCCTCGACAACCGGATCTGGGGCTGCTTCTCCATCATGGAGTTCAACCCGCACGGCAACCCGTACAATGTCGGCCTGATCATCGACGATACGGGCGAGCTGAAGCTCTCCTATCGCAAGATGCACCCCTGGGTGCCGGTCGAGCCGTGGGAGCCGGGCGATCGCGGCATCCCGGTGATCGAGGGGCCGAAGGGCGCGAAGATCGCCCTCATCATCTGCCACGACGGCATGTTCCCCGAGATGGCGCGCGAATGCGCCTACAAGGGCGCCGAGATCATGCTCCGTACCGCCGGCTACACCGCGCCGATCCGCGAGGCCTGGCGCTTCACCAACCAGTCCAACGCCTTCTGCAACCTGATGGTGACCGCCAACGTCTGCATGAGCGGCACGGACGGCACCTTTGACTCGATGGGCGAGGGCATGGTGGTCAATTTCGACGGCACGATCATCGCCCACGGCACCTCGGGGAGGCCCGACGAGATCATCACCGCCGAGGTGCGGCCCGACCTCGTCCGTGAGGCCCGCCTGCACTGGGGGGTGGAGAACAACATCTACCAGCTCGGCCACCGCGGCTACGCCGCCGTGAAGGGGGGCGCCGGCGACTGCCCCTACACCTACATGCACGACCTCGCGGCCGGGACATACCGGCTGCCGTGGGAGGCGGAGGTCAAGGTCATCGACGGGACCTCGTGCGGGATCCCGGCGCCGACGCGGAGCTACAGCCCCGGGCCGGGGACCGATGTGAAGGAGGCCGCGGAGTGAGCGGCGCCCCCGATCCCACCCCCGGCACCGTCGCCGCCGAGCCCTACCCCTGGCCCTTCGACGGCAGCCTCTCGCCGCAGACGACGGCCCTCGTCATCATCGACATGCAGACCGATTTCTGCGGCAAGGGCGGCTACGTCGACGCGATGGGGTACGACCTCAGCCTCACTCGCGCGCCGATCGAGCCGATTGGTCGGCTGCTCGCGGCCGCACGGGCGAAGGGCTACCCCGTCATCCACACCCGCGAGGGGCACCGGCCAGACCTCGCCGACCTGCCCGAGAACAAGCGCTGGCGCTCGCAGCGCATCGGCGCCGGCATCGGCGATCCCGGCCCCTGCGGGCGGGTGCTGGTGCGGGGCGAGCCCGGCTGGGAGATCATCCCGGAACTGGCGCCGCTGCCGGGTGAGCCGGTGATCGACAAGCCCGGCAAGGGCTCGTTCTGCGCCACCGACCTCGAACTGATCCTCAACCGGCGCGGCATCCGCAACCTGATCCTCACCGGGATCACCACCGATGTCTGCGTCCACACCACCATGCGCGAGGCCAACGACCGCGGCTTCGAATGCGTTATCGTCTCGGACGCGACCGCCGCGACCGATCCGGGCAACCACGACGCCGCGCTCAAGATGGTGACGATGCAGGGCGGGGTGTTCGGCGCCGTCGCGTCCTCGGCGGCGATCCTGGAGGGGATGGGCGCATGAGTGCCGCCCTCTCGCTCGAGACGGTCGGCATGACGAAGCGCTTCGGCGCCTTCGCGGCCCTCGACGACGTGTCGATCAAGATCGAGGGCGGCGGCTTCCATGCGCTGCTCGGCGAGAACGGCGCCGGGAAGTCGACCCTGGTGAAGTGCGTGATGGGATTCTACGCGCCCACCGCCGGCAGCATTCTGGTCGACAACCGCGAGGTCGCGATCGCGGGGCCGAAGGCGGCGCAAGCGC
The DNA here is from genome assembly GCF_040593685.1 of Methylobacterium sp. EM32. Classification (NCBI taxonomy): domain Bacteria; kingdom Pseudomonadati; phylum Pseudomonadota; class Alphaproteobacteria; order Hyphomicrobiales; family Methylobacteriaceae; genus Methylobacterium; species Methylobacterium sp. EM32. Next base: position 38,743 of record NZ_JBEXZS010000079.1, read on the forward strand.
ACGGCCTCGGCATGGTCTACCAGCACTTCACCCTGGTGCTCTCCCTCACCGGGGCCGAGAATCTGGTGATCGCCCGGGCCGACGTGCCGCGCCTCATCGACTGGGCCGGTGAGCGCGCGGCGCTCGCCGCCTTCATGGCCGGGATGCCGTTCCGCCTCGACCTCGACCGGCCGGTGGCCCAGCTCTCGGCAGGCGAGAAGCAGAAGCTCGAGATCGTCAAGCAGCTCTATCTCAAGGCACGCTTCCTGATCCTCGACGAGCCGACCTCGGTGCTCACGCCCAGCGAGGCCGAGGAGGTGCTGGGCCTGCTGCGCGGCATGGCGGATGCCGGGGCGCTGACGGTGCTGATGATCAGCCACAAGTTCCGCGAGGTCGAGACCTTCGCCCGCTCGTTCAGCGTGCTGCGGCGCGGACAGCTCGCCGGCGGCGGCACGGTCGGCGCGGTCTCGCGCGACGACATGGCGGCGATGATGATGGGCGAGCGGCGGGTCCGGACGCTCGCGGCCCGCGCCGGCGCGCCCGATCCGGCTCGCACCATGCTGCAGCTCGAAGGCCTCACCGCCACCGACCCGTCGGGCCTGCGCCGCATCGCGATCGAGTCCCTGCGCATCCAGGCGCGGGAGATCGTCGGGATCGCCGGCGTCTCCGGCAACGGCCAGAAGGAGCTCGCCGACGTGCTCGGCGGCCAGATCCGCGCCATGGCGGGCCGGGTCACGGTGGCGGGCGCGCCTTACGCCGGCACGCGGGCCGAGAGCCGGGCCCGCCGGGTCCGGTTCATCCCCGAGGAGCCCTTGCGCAACGCCTGCGCGCCCCTGATGTCGGTCGCTGAGAATATCGGCTTTCGCACCTTCGACCGGCGCCGGGAGGATGCCGCGGGGCGTCCGGCGATCTGGCTCGACCGGGGCGCCATGCGCCGGCGCGCCCATGACCTCATCGCCCGGTTCGGAGTGAAGACAGCGTCAGCCGAGGCGCCGATCGCCACGCTGTCGGGCGGCAACGTGCAGCGCGCGGTGCTCGCCCGCGAGCTGACCGACCCGGTCGATCTCCTGATCGTGGTCAATCCCTGCTTCGGCCTCGATTTCGCGGCAGTGTCGGATATCCGCTCGCGCATCGTGGCGGCGCGCAACGGCGGCGCCGCGGTTCTGCTGATCAGCGAGGACCTCGACGAGATCCTCGAACTGTCCGACCGCATCCTGGTGATGTCGGAGGGCCGCCTCGTCTACGAGACCCCGGCGGCCGAGGCCGAGACCGCGGTGATCGGCCGGCACATGGCCGGGCATCATTGAGGGTCTGATCGACCATTTGTGTCAGGTAGTCCGGGGCGCTCACAGACAACTTTCAACGTCATCCCGGGGCTCGACGAAGTCGAGAACCCGGGATCCATAGACGCTGAGCGTGCAAGGCTGAGTTGAACGCGCTCCGCTTCATCCTGCATCGTCAGCGGTTATGGATCCCGGGTTCCGCTACGCGGCCCCGGGATGACGATGGAGGGTGCCAGTGAGGTCACCCCAATCAAACAGGCTCACGACGATCACGGCGCCTTGACCAGCGGGCAGCGCCCCTCGGCCAGGGGCCGGAACGCCTCGGCGGCGGGAATCGTCTGCACACGCTTGTAGTAGTCGAACGGGCCCTTCGACTCGGCCGGAGTCTTTACCTGGAACAGGTACATCGGGTGGATGTGGCGGCCGTCCTCGCGCACCCGGCCCTCGCCGAAGAGCGGGTCGTTGGTCGGCTGCGCCTTCATCTTGGCGACGACAATGCGCCCGTCGGTGCTGTCGGCGGCGGCGGCGGCGCGCAGGTAGGCGAGCGCGCCGGCATAGACGCCGGCCTGGTTGGCGGTCGGCCGGCGGCCCTTCATCGCTTGAGCGAAGCGGTCGGCGAAGGCGCGGGTGCCGTCGTCGGTGTCCCAGTAGAACCCCTCCGTCAGGTAGAGCCCCTGCGCGTCCTTGAGGCCGATCGCGTGGACGTCGGAGAGCTGCATCAGCAGCGCCGCGAGGTCCTGGCCGCCGCCGGTGATGCCGAACTCGGCCGCCTGCTTGACCGAGTTGACCGTGTCGCCGACCGCGTTGGCGAGCGCGATCACCTGGGCGCGGCTCGCCTGCGCCTGAAGCAGGAACGAGGAGAAATCCGCCGCCGCCGTCGGATGGCGCACGCCGCCGACCACGGTACCGCCCTCCTGCTTGACCACGCGCGCGGCATCCGCCTCGAGCGCGTGGCCGAACGCGTAGTCGGCGGTGAGGAAGAACCACTTGGTCTTGCCGGCGCGCACCAGCGCGAGCGCGGTGCCGTGGGCGAGCGCCCAGGTGTCGTAGGTCCAGTGCACGGTGTTGGCCGAGCATTTCGGGCCGGTCAGGTCCGAGGTGCCGGGGCCCGAGGCGATGAAGGCCGCCTTCGAATCGCGCACCACCTCCTGCACGGCGAGCGCCACCGAGGAGAACGGCACGTCGAGGATGGCGTCGACCTGGCCTTCCGCGATCCAGCGGCGGGCGGTGGCCGAGCCGATATCGGGCTTGTTCTGGTGGTCGGACTGGATCACCTCGACCCTGATTTTCGGCTGCTCCTTGCGAAAATCCTCCACCGCGAGGCGGGCGGCGACCACCGAGCCCTCGCCGGTGGAATCGGCGGCGAAGCCGCTGAGATCGGTGAGCACCCCGAGCTTCACCACGCTCACCTCGGCGCGGGCGGTGCCGGCGGCGAAGAGGAAGGCGGCGCCGGCGAGCAGGCGGGCGGCGAGGTGGGCGGTGCGGGTGGCTCTCGGCATGGTTTTCCTCCCATTTTGTGGTTGTTTGATCGTCGGGTCGACGTCCGTTCGAATCTCGCGACGAGACTGACGCCCTCCGGGTCATTCCGGGGCCGCGAAAGCGGAGCCCGGAATCCAGAGCCGCCGGTGTCCACGAATGAAGCGGAAGGCATTCCGCTAAATCCTGTTTGCTCCGCGATTCTGGATCCCGGGTTCTCGCCTGCGGCGAGCCCCGGGATGACCCTGTGAAGCGGAAAACTGAGCGGGCCTATTCAGCCCTGCTCTGTGACGTCGGATTACCCCCGCCGAATCCCGGCCAAGACCTCCTGCGCCACGTCGAGGCGCACGCGATGATCCGCTACCAGCACGCGGGCCACCGCCTCGATCTCGTCCCCGACCGCACCGGCCATCATGGCGATGTTCTGGGCGTGCAGCGCCATGTGGCCCTTCTGGATGCCGGTGGTGGCGAGCGCCCTAAGGGCGGAGAAATTCTGGGCGAGCCCGACCGCCGCGATGATCCGTGCCAGGCGCTCGGCCGTGGTCGCGCCGAGGATCTTGAGGCAGGCCTGCGCCGTCGGGTGGAGCTTGGTCGCCCCGCCGACGAGGCCGACCGCCAGCGGCAACTCGATCGAGGCGCTGAGGTCGCCCGACGCCGTGACCTCGTAGCGGGTGAGGCTGGTGTAGCGGCCCGAGCGCGCGGCGTAGGCGTGGGCCCCGGCCTCGATCGCCCGGGTGTCGTTGCCGGTGGCGAGCACCACCGCGTCGATCCCGTTCATGATCCCCTTGTTGTGGGTCGCGGCGCGGTAGGGATCGGCCTCGGCGAGGTGGTAGGCGCTGATGATGCCGTCGCGCACCTCCGGGCCGCCGATCGCGTCGGTGCGCCAGACGGCATGGGCGCGAGCGAGCCGCCGGTCGGCGAGATTCGACAGGATGCGCAGGTAGACGCGCCCCCCGCTCCAGCCGGCGATGTGCGGGGCGACCGCCTCCGCCATGGTGTTGACGGCGTTCGCCCCCATCGCGTCGCGGGTGTCGACGATCAGGTGGGTCACCACCATCGGGCCGCCCAACGTGTCGAGCACCCGCACCTCGACGTCGCGCAGGCCCCCGCCGAGGCGCACCAGCACCGGATCGCAGGCGTCGCAGAGTGCGCGCAGCGCCTCGCGCTGCTCCAGGATGCGCAGGCGCGCCGCGTAGGGGTCGCTGACGCCGACGACCTGCACCTGCGCGATCATCAGGTTGCCGGAGACCGAGGTGGTGAAGCCGTCCTCGTAGACCTGGCGCGCGGCGTTGCAGACCGCGGCCACCACCGAGGATTCCTCGGTCGCCATCGGGATCAGCACGTCCTCGCCGTCGATCCGCATGTTGGTGGCGATGCCGACCGGGACGTTCATCGTGCCGACGACGTTCTCGATCAGCCGGTCGGCGAGGTCGGGGCTGAGGTTGCCGAACTCGGCGAGGTGCGCGACCTCGGATTCCGACAGGTCGGCGAAGGCGGCGACGAGGTCGAGGCGCTCGCGCGGGGTCTTCTTGTGGAAGCCGGCGATGCGCGAGGTGCGGTTCGCACCGGTCGTGTTCGTCATGGGGTGTCTCGTCGATCAGCGCCGCGATCGGGCGGTCCGTCCGCGCCGGACGAGGGCGGCCGCGAGACCGTCGGCCCTTCATGCGATGGCCCCTCGTGGCCGTGGCCGGGGCGTCGCTCTCCCTCGTCCGGGCTTGTGAGAACCTACCCGCTGCAGCCACCGTACCCATCCGTCCCCTGCGGGCAAGGAACGCTTTGCACCTTATCCGGAGTGACCGTACCCTTCTCCGCATGGATACGATCGTGGCACACGAGCCCCGGACCCGGGTCGAGCAGGTCGTCGCCGGGCTGACCGAGCGGATCGAGAACGGGCTCCTGCGCCCGGGCGAACGCCTGCCCTCGATCCGGGCGGCGGCCTCAAGCTTCGCGGTGTCGAAGAACACGGTCGTCCACGCCTACGAGCGCCTCGTCGCCTCGGGGCGGGTCGAGAGCCGGCCGGGCTCGGGCTTCTACGTCTCGGGCCGCCGCCCGGCGCCGGTCGCGACTCCGGCCCCCGTTCCGCTCCGGGCGGTCGACAGCGTCTGGCTGCTGCGCGAGCAGCTGGACCGGCACTACGACGTGCGCGTCGGCGACGGGCGCCCGCCGCCGGCCTGGATGGAGAGCGCTGAGGTCGGCCGCTCGTTGCGGCCCTCCCTCGCCGCGGCGAGCGAGAGCTACGGCAGCCCCGACGGCTACCTGCCCCTGCGCCGCAGCCTGGCGCTCCGTCTGGCCGACCGCGCGATCCACGCCGAGCCGGAGGACGTGCTGCTGACGGCCGGCGCCAACCACGCCCTCGACCTGATCATCCGCCAGTTCGTGGCGCCCGGCGACCCGGTGCTGGTCGATTCGCCCGGCTACTACCCGCTCTTCGGCAAGCTGCGGCTCGCCAAGGCCCGGATCGTCGGGGTGCGGCGCAACCCGGACGGGCCGGACGTCGCCCACCTGGAGGCGATGGCGCGGGCGAGCGGCGCGCGGCTGTTCTTCACCCACTCGCTCGCCCACAACCCGACCGGCTGCTCGCTCACCCTGCCGGTCGCCCACCGGCTGCTCCAGCGCGCCGGCGCCCTCGATCTGCGGATCGTCGAGAACGATCCCTTCGCCGACGTGCTGCCGGCAGCGCAGGCCCGGCTCGCCGCCCTCGACCAGCTCGACCGGGTGATCTACGTCGGCACCTTCGCGAAGACCCTCTCGGCCAGCCTGCGCTGCGGCTACATCGCGGCGCGCCGCGACGTGCGGGAGTCCCTGCGCGACCTCAAGATGGTGACGAGCGTCAACAGCTCGGGCTTCGTCGAGCGGGTCGTCCACGAGCTGATCGAGAGCGGCCGCTACCGCCGCCACCTGCGCCGCCTCGGCGGCCGAATCGACGCGGCGACGCTCCAGGGCCGGGCGGTCCTGCACGGCCTCGGGCTTCCGGTCTTCGGCGAGCCGCGCGGCGGATACTATCTCTGGTGCGGCCTGCCGGACGCTTGCAACCTCGATGCCCTGTCGCGCCGGGCGGCGTCGCGCAGCATCCTGATCGCGCCGGGCGGCTTGTTTCTCCCGGAGGGCGCGGCCGGTCCGCCGATGATGCGGGTCAACGTCGCGCATCTCGGTGATCCGCGCTTCGCGCGGTTCATGCGGGAGGAGATGGGGGGTTCGTAGGTGCGCGGCGGGCCCAGGGTGCGAGCATCCTTGAGCGTCCACAGGCTAAGGAAGACGAAGCCCGCAAAATCACCTTCACGCCGAAGACGGAATGATATGGCCCCCTTTTCCGGACGACTGAAGCGTTAGCGGAAAGAGATCCGGGATCCAGGAGAGATGTGCTGCGAAGCGGCTCTCTGTTTGCAGCGTTGCAGACAAGCAGACGCTTCGCGACTTTTCATGCTGGATCCCGGATCTCCTTCCGCTGACGCTTCAGTCGTCCGGGAAAGGGGCGGGGGAGCATACGTCACGCCTCGCTCACGCCACCGTCTCCCGCACCACGCCCCGGGCGATCAGGTCGTCGATCTCCGCGGGCGCGTAGCCGTGCGCGGCGAGGATCGCGCGGCTGTGCTCGCCCAGGAGCGGCGCCGGCCCGTGCACGCGCCCGGGCGTACCGGAGAATTTCACCGGGGTGCCGAGCGTCCGGATGCGGCCGGCCCGGCCATGCTCGACCTCGACCACCATGTCGCGGGCGAGCGTCTGCGGATCGGCGTGCATCTGCGCCACGTCGAGGACAGGACCGGCGGGCACGCCGCCGGCCTCCAGACGGTCCAGCCACTCGGCCGAGGTCGCTGTCCGAAAATATTGGGTGAGCGCGGCGCCGAGCGCAGCGCGGTGCTCCATCCGGCCGCGATTCTGCGCGAAGCGCGGATCGTCGGCCAGGGCCTCGGCGCCGAGAACGCCGAGAAGGCGCAACCAGTTGGTCTGGTTGGCCGCCCCGACGGTGATCCAGCCGTCGGCGGTCTGAAACGCCTCGTAGGGCGCGTTGAGCGGATGGGCCGAGCCCATCGGGCCCGGCGCCACCCCGGTCGCCAGCGCGATGGCCGATTGCCAGTAGGTCTGGACGATGCCGGCCTCGAACAGCGAGGTGTCGACCCGCTGCCCCTCGCCGGTGCGCAGGCGGTGGGTGTAGGCCGCGAGCACGCCCATCGCCGCCAGGATGCCGGCGGTGATGTCGGTGACAGGGGCGCCGCTCTTCACCGGCGGGCGGCCCGGGCCCTCGCCGGTGATGCTCATCAGCCCGCTCATCCCCTGCGCCACGAGGTCGAACCCGGCACGGTCGGCGTAAGGGCCGGTGCGGCCGAAGCCGGAGAGCGAGCAGTAGATCAGCCCCGGATGCTCGGCCCGCAACGCCTCATAGCCGAAGCCTAGTTTTTCCATCGTCCCGGCGCGGTAATTCTCGATCAGCACGTCGGCTCCCGCGAGGAGCCGGCGCAGCACCGCCCTCCCCTCGGGCGCCTTGAGGTCGAGGGCGAGCCCGCTCTTGCCGCGGTTCATCATCATGTAGGCGGCGCTCTCGCCGGCGATCGCGGGCGGCACCATGCGGCGGGTGTCGTCGCCGCCCTCGCTCTTTTCCACCTTGATCACCTCGGCGCCCATGTCGCCGAGCATCATCCCGCAGACCGGGCCCGCCATGATGTGGGCGAGCTCGATGACCTTCAGTCCGGCGAGGGGACCCGAGCGCGTCTGCGTCATGGCTCTCACTCCGCGGCCGCCCGCGCTCCCGGTCGACAGAACCGCCTTCTGCCGGGCGGCCTCTTACCTCGAGACGGTATCGCACCGCCGGCGGACCTGGCAATCGGCCGCCGACGGGCGCGGGGGATCCCCCCGCGCCCGGGGCGGAGCGTCAGCGCTCGGCCGGCGCGGAGGCGAGGTCGGGGCCCGGCCCGTCCCCGGCCGGGCGCAACTCCTCCAGGCTGCGGTTGCGAGTCTCGATGCCGAACAGGCCGACGCAGAGGGCTTGCAGCAGCAGCGCGCCCACCAGCATCACCAGGACCGGCACGACTCCGCCGGAGGCGTAGAGCCAGACGACGACTTGCGGGATGAAGATGCCGGCGACCCGCCCCGCGGTGCTCGCCACGCCGGTGCCGCGCAGGCGGTACTCGGTCGGAAACAGCTCCGGGATGTAGGCCGCGATGCCGAGGGCCACCATCAGGTAGATGCAGGTGAACAGCCCGAAGCCGACGGCGGTCGCGACCTCGATCGAGGGCGCCAGGGTGTAGGCGACGCCGAGCAGCGCCGCGACGAGCGAGGTGACGGTCAGGCCGTTGCGCCGGCCGAGGCGCTCGGCGATCACCGCGCCGAGGCAGGCGCCGACCGGCCCGCCGAGGGACATGAAGGTGGTGTAGCCGAGCGACGAGCCGACGCTGAGCCCCTGCTTGACCAGGAAGGTCGGCACCCAGGCGACGAAGCCGTAGATCGACACGTTGATCATCACGTTGATGATCGTGGCGAGCAGCGTGCGGCGGATCACAGGCCGGCCGAACAGCACCTTGAGGCCGGGATCCGTGCGGGCCACCACGGCGTCGCGGCGCGGCGCCGGCAGATTCCCGCCATAGGTCGCCTCGATCCCCGTCAGCACCCGGTCGGCCTCCTCGGTGCGGCCGACGGATTCGAGCCAGCGCGGGCTCTCCGGCATGCTCTTGCGGGCGTACCAGACGGCGAGCGCCCCGAGGCCGGCAATGGCGAACATCGCGCGCCAGCCGAAGGTCGGGATCACCAGGTAGCCGACCAGCGTCGCGGCGAAGAGCGCGGTGTTGGTGATGATCGACAGGTAAGCCGCCCAGCGCCCGCGCTGCGCCGGCGGGATGAACTCGCCGATCGTCGCGTAGCCGATCACGATCTCGGCGCCCAACCCCACGCCCATGAAGAAGCGCAGGACGATCAGGGTCCACATGTCGGGCGCCAGCACGGCGGCGAGCGAGGCGAGCCCGAAGATCATCAGGTTCGCCTGGTAGGTGAACCGGCGCCCGAACCGGTCGCCGAGGATCCCGGCCGAGAAGCTGCCGATCACCATCCCGACGAAGGTCGCCGAGATGAAGGCGGCGTTGAAGCTCAAGTCCGACCAGCCGTCCTTGACGAGGGCGCCGAGGATGCCGCCCGCGAGATAGATGTCGAAGCTGTCGAAGAACATCCCGGCGCCGATCAGCCACAGGATCCGGCGGTGGAAGCCGGAGATCGGCAGGCGGTCGAGGCGGGCCCCGGCCGAATATGCTGGCACCATCGTCAAGGTTCCCTTCCCTCCCCCCGGCCGCTCTCGTCCCGGCGGCGTCGGGGGGTGTTCATGTGGGTGTCAGGCCGCCAGCACCGCCGGCCAGGGCGTGACGTGGGCGCCGTGGCCCGGCAGGCGCCGCCCCATCTCGCCCTCGAGCCACAGGGTCGCGTCGCGCAAGGTATCGAGCGAGATTCCGGTCGCGATGCGATCGCGCTCCAGCATCGAGACGAGGTCTTCCGTCGCGATGTTGCCGGTGGCGCCCGGCGCGAACGGGCAACCGCCGAGGCCCCCCAGGCTCGAATCCAGCACCGTGACGCCGGAGCGGAGCGCCGCGTCGGCATTGGCGAAGCCGGTGTTGCGGGTATTGTGGAAATGCGCCCGCATCGGCAGGCCGGGCACGGCCTCGGCGAGCGCCGCGAAGCGCTCCTCGACGAGGCGGGGCGTCGCGACCCCGATCGTGTCGGCGAGGGAGATCTCGTCGATGCCGCTGTCGGCGAGCGCCCGGGCGGTCGCGATCACGCGGTCGAGCGGCACCTCGCCCTCGAATGGGCAGCCGAAGGCGACCGCGATCGTGACCGACCGGAACAGGCCGGCCTCCTTCGCGGGCCTCGCGATTTCGGCCCAGGTCTCGACGAGGCCCCGCGCGGTCGTGCCCTGGTTGCGCGCCGCCATCGTGTCCGTGGCGGAAGCAACGAAGCTGATCTCGCGCAAGTTCGCCGCGAGCGCACGTTCGAAGCCGCGGGCGTTGAGCACAAGGCCGGAGACGCTGACCCCCGGCAGGTCGACGACGCGAGCCAGCACCGCCTCGGCATCGGCCATCTGCGGTACGCGCTTCGGGTTGACGAAGCTCGCGGCCTCGATCCGCCGCAGGCCGGCGCCGGCGAGACGGCGGATCATCTCGACCTTGGCATCGGTCGAGAGGTGGCGGCTGTCGTTCTGCAGCCCGTCGCGGGGGCCAACCTCGACGATGTCGACGGATGTCGGGCGGTGTGCGGTCATGTCAGTCCTCTCCGTGCATCGCTCGGCGCCCACTCGGCAGCGGACGCAAATCGTTGGACGCTCGATCGACATCTCTCCGTGTCATCCCGGGGCTCGACGAAGTCGAGAACCCGGGATCCATAACCGCTGAGGATGCCGAATCAGGCGGTGCGCGCTCAGCCTTGTCTTGCACCCTCAGCGGTTATGGATCCCGGGTTCCGCTGCGCGGCCCCGGGATGACGCGGAGGGTAGGAACATCGTCGGGAGACCGTTGAGGGCTCACGCCGCGTCCCGCGCCGATTCCCCGATCACCCGCCCCTCGACCAGCCGCGTCAGCTCCGCCTCGTCTAAAGCCAGGAGCCCGCGAAACACCTCGGCATTGTGCTGGCCGAGCTCCGGCCCGGCACTGACCACCCGGCCCGGATTGGCCGAGAGGCGCGGCGCCACGTTCTGCATCTTCAGGGTGCCGAACAGTGGATGCGCCACGTCGACGATGGTCTGGCGCGCCTTGAAATGCGCGTCCTCCAACATCTCGGGGGCGCGGTAGATGTCGCCGCGGGGCACGCCGGCCTCGTCGAGGATGCGGCCGAGCTCCTCGCGCTCGAAGCCGGCCGTCCAGGCGGCGATCAGGGCGTCGAGCTCGGCCTGGCGCTGGCCGCGCTCGGTATGGGTGGCGTAGCGCGGGTCGGTGGCGAGCTCCGGCCGGCCCATCGCGGCGGCCAGCCGCCGGAAGACACTGTCCTGATTGGCGGCGATCAAGACGTAGACGCCGCTCTTCGTCGGATAGACGTTCGAGGGCGCGATGTTGGGCAGGATCGCGCCGGTGCGCTCGCGGATGTAGCCGGTCTTGTCGTACTCGGTGACGAGGTTCTCCATCACGGCGAGCACCGCCTCGTAGATCGCGCTGTCGACGACCTGGCCGCGCCCGGTGCGGGTGCGGGCATGCAGCGCCATCAGCCCGCCGACGCAGGCGAAGGTGGCGGCCAGCGTGTCGCCGATCGAGATGCCGGCGCGGGAGGGCGGGTGCGAGGGATCGCCCGCGACGTAGCGCATGCCCCCCATCGCCTCGCCGATCGCGCCGTAGCCGGCCTTCTGGGAATAGGGCCCGGTCTGGCCGTAACCGGAAACGCGGATCATGATCAGCCGCGGGTTGATCGCCGACAATGCGTCGTAGCCGAGGCCCCACTTCTCCATCGTGCCGGGCCGGAAATTCTCGATCAGGATGTCGGATTGTGCGACGAGCTTCCTGATCAGGTCCTGGCCGGCCGCCTCGCGGGCGTTGATCTCGATCGACTTCTTGTTGCGGGCGATGACCGGCCACCACAGCGACTGGCCATGCGGCTTCTCGCGGCCCCATTCGCGCATCGGGTCGCCGACGCCCGGCTGCTCGATCTTGATCACCTCGGCGCCGAAATCGGCGAGGAGCTGGCCGCAGAACGGGCCGGCGAGCAGCTGGCCCATCTCAAGGACGCGCAGGTCCGACAGGGCTGGCGCAACGGCAGGGTCTATGGTCTGGATCATCGGGCGTTCCTCTTGTTCGTCAGAGCCTAATCGGGCAAATTTGTCTGGACAAGTGGCCGATCGCAGACTCGGAGGGAATCTTGTCCGGCAGGACGGTGGGGGCGCGGGAGCGCGGCCAGGATCGCAACGCTGAGGCGGGACCGCTCAACGAGCGGATCGCGCGGGCGCTGCAGGAGGAGATCCGGACCGGCCTGCACCCGGTCGGCTCGACCCTGCCGACCGAGACCGCCCTGTGCGCGCGCTTCGCGGCGAGCCGCTTCACGATCCGCGAGGCCCTGCGCAAGCTCGTCGAGAAGGGGCTGGTCGAGCGGCGCCAGGGCGCCGGTTCGACGGTCATCGCCACCACCGCGCAGCCGGGCTTCGCGCAGGTGTTCGACGATCTCGCGGACATGTTCGAGTACGCCCGCGACACGCATCTCGACGTGGCGTCGCTCGGGATGATCCAGATCGATCCGGAGGTCGCGGGCTTCGTGCAGGCGCCGGCCGGCTCGTCCTGGCTCCGGGCGGAGGGCGTGCGCTGGACGGCCGAGCGCGACGCGATGATCTGCTTCGTCAGCGTCTACGTGCACGCCCGGTTCGCCCCCCTTCTCACCGACCTGCGCGAGGTCGGCGGCGCGGTCTACGGCCTCGTCGAGGCGCGCTCGGGCGAGCTGATCGCCGAGGCCTTGCAGGAGATCTCGGCCCAGCCGATGCCGCCCGCGGTCGCCCGCGCCCTCAAGCGCCCCCGCGGCGCCCCGGCGATGCGCTTCGTGCGCCGCTACTACGACGTCAGCGGCGGCATCATGCTGGCCTCGGTGAACTGGCACCCGGGCGAGCAGTGCCGGTACACGACGCGGATCCGGCGGGGGGAGTGGCGGGCCTAGCTTCGCCCTGCACGAAGACGTTGCGCAAGCACCGGATCTGTCACCCTCCGGGTCATCCCGGGGCTCGCCGAAAGGCGAGAACCCGGGATCCATAATCGCTCAGGCCGGAGAACGAAGCGGACCGCGCTCTCCCTCATCCTGAACACTCGGCGGTTATGGATCCCGGGTTCCGCTGTCGCGGCCCCGGGATGACGCGGAGGGTGGTTTTGCGGGATCTGCCAAGCCGACCCGCGCCGCGCTGTCGGCACATCCCATGCCCTAACACCGCACCGAATCGCCATTGACAGTCCCGAAACACGGAGTAGCCTGTCCGGACAACTGCATCCAAGCAGAGCACGGCCACGCCGTGCGCCCCCACGACGGGGCAGAGGGCGAAACACGCCCGGTCAGGGAGGAACGGATGGGTCAGTCCCGCCAGCTGCGCGCGCTCCTCGCGCGCCCGGAGATGATCGTCGCGCCCGGCGCCTATGACGGCATCACCGCCAAGTTCATCGAGCAGGCCGGCTTTCCGGCGGTCTACATGACCGGCGCCGGCACTGCGGCCGCCCACGGCTACCCGGATTTCGGTCTCGTGACGATGAGCGAGATGGCGGCCAATGCCGGCACCCTCGCCCGCGCCGTCGAGATCCCGGTCATCGCCGACGCCGATACCGGCTACGGCAACGAGCTCAACGTCACCCGCACGGTGCACGAATACGAGATGCGCGGCGTCGCCGGCCTGCACATCGAGGACCAGGTCAGCCCCAAGCGCTGCGGCCACCTCGACGGCAAGGAGATCGTGCCGCGTGAGGAGTTCGTGGCGAAGATCCGCGCCGCGGTCGCAGCCCGGCGCGACCCTGACTTCGTCATCATCGCCAGAACCGATTCCCGGGCCGTGGCCGGCTTCGACGAGGCGGTGGCGCGCGCCAACCTCGCGCTCGCCGCCGGCGCCGACATGGCCTTCGTCGAGGCGACGCAGAGCCTGGAGGAGATGCAGGCGGTGCCGCGCCTGGTGACGGGGCCGTGCCTCCTCAACGTAGTGCGCGGCGGCAAGACGCCCGACATCGACATGCCGGCGGCGCAGAGCATGGGCTACCGGCTCGCGATCCTGCCGAGCCTCCTGTTTGGCGCGGCCATGGAGGCCTTCGACGCGGCGCTCGCCACCCTGAAGGAGACCAACGCGCCGCCGAGCTCGGCCGGCGCGCCGGCGATCCGCGAGCGCTTCCGCCGCCTCGGCGCCGACCGTTGGGACGGCCTGCGGACGCAGTTCCGCGACGAGCCCGCCCGCGCCGCCGCGGCCGAGTAGCCACCATGGGCCGCACCCTCCTCGACAAGCTGTGGGACGCGCACGTCGTCGCCGATCTCGGGGACGGCTGGTCGCTGCTCCACATCGACCGCCACCTGCTGCACGATCTCTCCGGCACCGCCGGGCTCGAGGCCCTCGCCGCCCGCGGCCTCCCCGTCCGCAACCCGGAACTCGCCTTCGCGACCGCCGACCACGCCGTCTCGAGCGCGCCCGGCCGGACCGGCGAGAGCTACGCGCCCGGAGCACCGCTCTGGGCGGGGCTGAAGGCGCGGGCGGCCGAGGCCGGCCTGCACTATTTCGAGCTCGGCGAGGTCGGCCAGGGCATCGTCCACGTGATGGGGCCGGAACTCGGCATCACCCTGCCGGGCGTCAGCCTGATCTGCGGCGACAGCCACACCTGCACCCATGGCGGCCTCGGCGCGCTCGCCTTCGGCGTCGGCTCCTCGGAACTGACCCACGCTCTGGCGACCCAGACCCTGCGCCAGCAGAAGCCGAAGCGTCTCCGGGTGCGGTTCGAGGGCGTGCCCAGCCACGGCATCGCCCCGAAGGACCTGATCCTGCACCTGATCGGCCGGTTCGGCGCCGCCGCCGGTACCGGCTTTGCCGTCGAATATGCCGGCTCGGCGATCCGGGCGCTCGGCATCGAGGGCCGGATGACGATCTGCAACCTGTCGATCGAGCTCGGCGCGAAGATCGGCATGGTGGCGCCCGACGACACGACCTTCGCCTATGTCGAGAATCGCCGGTTTGCCCCGAAGGGCGCGCTGTTCGAGCAGGCGGTGGCGGAGTGGCGGGGCCTCGCCAGCGACCCCGACGCGGTGTTCGACCGCGAGGAGGTGATCGACGTCGCCGCGGTGACGCCGACCGTCACCTGGGGCACCAGCCCAGAGCACGCGATCCCGATCGACGCGGCGATCCCCGATCCGCAGAGGGCGCCCGACCCCGAGCGGCGCGAGGCCTGGCGGGCGGCGCTCGCCTATATGGGCCTCGAACCCGGCCGGCCCCTCGCCGGCACGCCGGTCGATTGGGTGTTCATCGGCTCCTGCACCAATTCGCGGCTCTCGGACCTGCGCGAGGCCGCTGCGCTGGCCCGCGGGCGCCACGTCGCGCCGGGGGTCACCGCCTGGGTGGTGCCGGGCTCCGAGCGGGTCAAGCGCGACGCCGAGGCCGAGGGGCTCGACCGGGTGTTTCGCGAGGCGGGCTTCGCCTGGCGCGAGCCGGGCTGCAGCCTCTGCGTCGCGGCGAACGGCGAGCGCGTGCCGCCCGGGGCGCGTGCCGTCTCGACCTCGAACCGCAACTTCGTCGGCCGCCAGGGCCCGGGAGCGCGCACCCACCTCGCCAGCCCCGCCATGGCGGTCGCGGCGGCGGTGACGGGGGCCATCACCGATGTGAGGCGGATCTGAATGCAGCCCTTCCGCCAGATCTCCGGCCCGGCCGCGCCGTTCCTCGAGCCGAACGTCAACACCGACGTCATCATCCGCATCGAGCGGCTGACGGGCGTGCCCCGGGCTGAGCTCGGCGCCTACGCCTTCGAGGCCCTGCGCACCCCGTCCGACGGCCGGCCGGACCCGGATTTCGTCCTCGACCGGCCGCCCTTCCGCGGCGCGCCGATCCTGATCGCCGGGCGCAATTTCGGCTGCGGCTCGTCCCGCGAGGGCGCGGTCTGGGCGCTGATGGGACTGGGCCTGCGCGCGGTGATCGCCGAGAGCTTCGGCGACATCTTCTTCAACAACTGCTTCCAGAACGGCCTGCTGCCGGTCGTGCTGCCGAAGGAGGTCGTCGACCGGCTCGCCGCGGAAGCCGGAAGCGGCGCTCCGGTCGCCATCGACCTCGTCGCCCGCGAGGTCCGCGCGCCCTCCGGCGCGGTCATCCCCTTTGCCGTCGACCCGCAGCGCCGGCAGGCCCTGCTGGAGGGGCTGGACGAGATCGGCGCCACGCTCCGGCGCGACCCCGAGATCGCCGCGTGGCAGGCGCGCGACCGCGCCGCGCGGCCGTGGATCTGGGCCACCGGGTAGGCACCCACCGAACAAGAACCGAGCCGGCGAGACAGGGAGAGAACCGATGATCAGACGAGCGTTGCGCGCCGGAACCCTGGGAGTCCTTCTGGCGGGGGCGGCCCTCGCCGGGAATGCGGCCCGCGCCGAGACCATCACGGTGACCCACTGGGGCTCGGCCTTCTACGGCGCGCCCTACGCGGTCGCCCTGGAGAAGGGCTTCTTCAAGAAGCGCGGCCTCGACATCACCGGCTTCCTCACCTCGGCCGGCGGCGGCACCTCGGTGCGCAACACGCTCGCCGGCGAGGTGCCCTACGGCGAGGTCGCGCTGCCGGCCGCCATCCTGGCGATCCAGTCCGGCCAGCCGATCAAGATCATCAGCGGCGGCGTCGAGAGCGTCGAGGACATCCTCTGGATCACGCAGCCCGACGGCAAGGTCGGCTCGCTCGCCGACATGAAGGGCAAGAAGATTGCCTACACGGCGCCCGGCTCCGTCACCAACATGATCATCCTCAACTGCCTGCAGAAGGCCGGGCTGGAGCAGAAGGACCTGCAGCTCGTGGCGGCGGGCGATCTCGGCGCCAACCTCTCGGCGGTGCTCAACCGCGCGGTCGACGCGGCGATGTCGGGCGAGCCGCTGTGGTCGGGCAACCAGGGCAAGGTCAAGGCGGCATTCTGGGCCAAGGACTGCATGAACCCGGCGCTGACCCAGACCGTCGGCATCACCACGACCGAGTTCGCCAAGACCGGCGGCGACAAGCTGCGCGCGCTGATCGAGGCGCGGCGCGAGGGTGTCGCCTACCTCAAGGCCCATCCGGACGAGGCCGCCGACATCGTCGCCAAGGCCTATAGCGGCGACCCGAAGACGTTTCGCGAGGTGTTTAAGCACTTCGTCGGATTCGAGTATTTCGGCGACGGCCGCCTGCACTACGACAACATGAACCGCATGCTCGACGGCATGAAGCTCGTCGGCCGCCTCAAAGGTCCGGTCGACTGGAAGCAGGTCGTCGACACCTCCTTCCTGCCGAAAGACCTCCAGGCCACGCAGTAAGGGAGCCGAGATGGGTGCCACCATGGCCTCCGTAGCCTTCGCCGAGCCGGGCGGCGCGATGCCCGCGACCGCGCGCGAGACTCATCGCGAGACCCATGCCGAGTTGCGGGGCGTCACCCGGGTCTACGGTCGGCTCGCCGCACTCGGGCCCCTCGACCTCGACCTCGTCAAGGGCGAGTTCTTCTCGGTCGTCGGCCCGTCCGGCTGCGGCAAGTCCACCTTGCTCGACGTGCTGTCCGGCCTCGGGCGGCCGAATGCCGGCACCGTGTCGTTCGAGGGTGCGCCGGTCGCGGGCGTGCCCGACGGCGTCGGCATCGTGTTCCAGGAGGACGCCTCGTTTCCCTGGCTGACCGTTGCCGACAACGTCGCCTTCGGGTTGCGCCGGGCCGGCACCGACGCGGCCGAGATCGCCCGCCGGGTCGATTACGCCCTCGGCTTCATGGGACTCTCCGACTTCGCCGGAGCCTATCCGGCGCAGCTCTCCGGCGGCATGCGCCAGCGGGTCTGCATCGCCCGCACGCTGGTGACGCAGCCGCGGCTGATCCTGCTCGACGAGCCGTTCGGCGCGCTCGACCAGCAGACCCGCCTCCTGATGGGTGACGAGCTCCTGCGGCTGTGGCGCGAGACCGGCGCGACCGTGCTCCTCATCACCCACGCCCTCGACGAGGCGGCGATGCTGTCGGACCGCATCGGCGTGATGTCGTCGCGGCCGGGCCGCTTCATCGAGATCGTCGAGACCGGCTGGCCGCGCGAGCGCGACAGCCGCATCGTCGCCGACGAGCGCTTCGGCCACGTCACCGCCCGGCTGTGGTCGCACCTGCGCGAGGAATCGCTGAAGGCGATCGGCAAATCATCCGCCACGAAGCAGGGCGTGCCATGATGGGGGCGATGACGCGGGAGCGCGCGATCACCCTGACCCGGATCGGCTGGATCGCCGGCTTCGTGCTGCTGCTCGAGGCGGTCTGCCGCCTGCACCTCGTCAACCCGCTGACCCTGATCCCGCCGAGCGAGATGATCGCGACGCTCTGGGGCATGCTCGCTTCGGGCGAGATCCTTGGCGATATCGCCCGCACCTTCTCGACGGTGGGAATCGCGCTCCTGCTCTCCGTGGCGATCGGGTTCTCGCTTGGCGTCGCGATCCACGCCCTGCCGCGGCTGCGGCGCGGCCTCGACCCGCTGCTCGCCTCCTACTACTCGATCCCGACCTTCGTCTTCTATCCGCTTTTCGTCGCCATCTTCGGCCTCAACAGCGTGCCGCTGATCGTGCTCGGCATGGCGTTCGGGGTGCCGGCGATGATCCTCTCGACCCTCAACGGGCTCGATCGGGTACCGCGGGTGCTGATGCGCACCGCCTGCGCCCACCGGCTCGGGCGGCTCGCGACCCTCGCCCACGTAACGATGCCGAGCGCCCTGCCCTACCTCCTCACCGGCGTGAAGCTGGCCCTCGCCTACGCCTTCATCGGCATCATCGCGGGCGAGTTCATCCTCGCCGATGCCGGGCTCGGCCACGCCATCGCCTACGCCTATGACGGCTTCGAGAACCGCGCGATGTACGCGCTGATGCTGTTCGTGCTCGTCGTGGTGACGGGCCTCAACATGACCCTGCACGCCTGGGAGGGCCGCCTGATGCGCCGGCGCATCCGCTCATGAGCGCCGCCGCTCCCCTCGCTGCCGTCCCGCGCCGCTCCGGATTCCTCGACGGGGCCGTGACGATCGTGGTCCTCGTCGGCCTCTGGCAGGCGCTGCACGCCTACGCCGGCGACGCGGCGATCGCCTCGCCGCTCGCCGCCCTGCGGCACCTCTCAGGGCTCGCCGCCACCGCGGGATTCTGGTCGCACGCCACGGCGACGCTCACCGCCTTCGCGGCGGCGCTCGTGATCTCGGCCGCGCTCGGCATCGGGCTCGGGCTGATCTTGGGGCTACGCCGCTTCGCCGGCGAGGTCGCCGAGCCGATCCTGGCCGGGCTGTACTCGATCCCGAAGGTCACGCTCTACCCCGTGATCCTGCTGGTCTTCGGCCTCGGGCTCGGCGCCAAGGTGGCGTTCGGGGTGATCCACGGCGTGATCCCGATCATCCTGTTCACCCTGACGGCGGTCAAGGGCATCAACCCGGTGCTGATCCGCACCGCCCGCGCCATGCGCCTCGGCCAGGCCGAGACGATCCGCACGGTGCTGGCCCCGGCGGTGCTGCCCGAGATCGTCACGGGCTTGCGGGTCGGCTTCTCGCTCACCCTGCTCGGCGTCCTCGTCGGCGAGATGTTCGCCTCGCAGAAGGGGCTCGGCTTCCTGATCGTGAACGGGATCAGCCTGCACAACGTGAAGCAGACGACCGCCGTGATCCTGATGCTGGTGATCGTGGCGGTGTCGGCCAACGGCCTTCTGCTGTGGCTCGACCGGCGGTTCTTTCATCGGGCGTGAGGACGCCTCAACCACCCCGGTATCGCACCTCGCGGGCGTCCCACGCCTCCTTGTCGACCGCCCGCTGGCGCTCCTCGAACGAGGCGAGGCGGTCGGCGACGTTGCCGAGCGAGCCGTCGCGCTTTAGCGCGCCGAGCACGTCGAACGAGGCCTTGAGGGCGGCCTGCAACGCCGCGTTGGCGTAGAGCACGATCGAGAAGCCCATCCCGGCCAGCCGCTCGCGCCCCGGATCGGGGGTGCGGCCGCCGAACACGATGTTGGCGACCTGCGGCACCGGCAGGTCGCGGGCGATGCGCGCCAGTTCCTCGGCCGAGACCGGCGCCTCGACGAAGGTCGCGTCGGCCCCGGCCTCGATATAAGCGTGCGCCCGCTCGATCGCCCGATCGAGGTCCTCCACCGCGCGAGCGTCGGTGCGGGCGATGATCTGGAGCGCGCCGTCGCGGCGCGCATCGACCGCGGCCTTGACCTTCTGCACCATCTCGCCGGCCGGGATGACGTCCTTGCCGGTGAAGTGGCCGCACTTTTTCGGAAAGACCTGGTCCTCGAGCTGGAGGCCGGCGGCACCCGCCCGCTCGAGCAGACGCACCGTGCGCACCACGTTGACGGCGTTGCCGAAGCCGGTATCGGCGTCGACGATGATCGGCAGGCTGACGGCGTCGGCGATCGCCGCCACCGCGCTCGCGACCTCGGTGACGGTGGTGAGCCCGATATCGGGCGCGCCGAGATGCATGTTCGCGACCCCGGCCCCGGTCACGTAGACCGCCTCGAAGCCGAGATCCTCGATCACGCGGGCGAACAGGGCGTTGGCGGCACCCGGCACGCTGACCGCCTCGCGGCGCGCCAGGATTGCTCTCAGGGTCTCGGTGGCTCGCATCGTCCCTCGGCGGCGGCGCGCGCCCCCGCGGGGGCACGGTCCCGGGCGCGGGCGCCCAATCCGTGCCTCAAGGTCTGACAGCTCTGGCGGAGTGTCAACGCCCGCCGGAGCGGCAACCGGACGATGCGCTAGAAGTCGCGCTGCACCCGCGCCCGCACCTGGAACGCGTCGACGCTGCCGGTCGTGACGACCGGGTTCGCGAGGTTGTTCACGAAGGCCGCGTTCTGGCCCGGGTAGCGGCTGAGATCGAGCACGCGCCCGTTCTGCACGCCGTAGCGGGTGTAGATGGCCTCGGCGCCGATATCGAGCTCCTTGACCGGCGACCAGATCAGGCTGCCGCCGACGACGAAGCGGTAGCTGTCGCGCAGGGTCTGGCTCAGGGTGAAGAACCGCGTGCCGGGGGTGCCCGGGCCGGTGCCGGTCAGGCCGAAATAGGCGCCCTGCGCGGCGCGGGCGCCGCGCGCGAAGCTGACCTCGCCGTAGGAGCCGAACACGGCCGAGCGCAGTTCCGGCGTCCAGTAGTGCAGCAGCGAGGCCACCGCCGAGAAGCTGGTCGAGAGTTCGAGCCGGTTGGTGAAGGGGTTGAGCGTCGCGTCGCTGAAGAACTGGCTGAAGGCCGAGCCCTGGATCGACGAGGCGCTGGCGCTGTAGGACCCCATGTAGGAGGTCACGCCGGTATACATGTTGGCGCCCTCGCCGTAGGCGCCCTGGAGGTACAGGGTGTCGCCGGCGGCGATGAACGGCAGGTTGATCTTCACGCCGCCCTGGACCGCCCAGCCGTACTCCGTCGCGGTGCGGCTCAAGGTGCGCTTGTTGGCGTCGCTGAGGGCGGCCCCGAGATTGGCGCCGGTGAAGCTGCCGAGGACGGGGTTGCCGGTGTTGAGTTCGTGCACGGCCGCCGAGACCTGGGCCGAGCCCCAGCCGCCGTCGTAGCGCAGCGCGCCGACGAAATCCGGCATCCGGCTGCGCTGGATCACGTCGACGGTGCCGATGCCGGTCGGCAGGCCGGCGGCGTTGTACCCGAGAAAGATCGGCGACAGCGCGACCGATCCCGGGAAGCCGGCGGTGCTCGTGGGGGCGTAGATCGGGGTCTTGCGGGCGATCGAATCCTCGACCGAGAGCGTCGCCGAGAAGCCCTGGCCGAAGGTCGCCGTGTAGGCCGCGAGGTTCGTCGAGGCGATGTCGGAGCTCATCGTCGAGGCGATGAACTCGAAGTCGTGGGCGTAGAAGTCGTAGAACGAGGCGGCGCGGCCCGCGGTGAAGCCGGCGAACTGGATGAACGCCTTGTCGGCGTTGACGACGGTCTGCGCGCGGCCGAACGTGTCGACGCCGAAGGCCGGGAAGGCGTTGGCGATGCGGTTCTGCGTGCCGGAATGCAGGGTCGGGATGCCGGTGCGCGAGGACATCTCGAAGCGCACGAAGGCGCGCAACGTGCCGTAGGCGGTCTGCGTGCGGGCGTCGAGGTTGAGGCGGCCGATGCTGCGGTAGCCGCTGTAATCGCCGGCGGTGCCCGAGCGGCTGTAGGAGCCCTGGTAGCCGTACTCGAACCGGGCGCGGCCGGAGACCCGCAGGCAGGTATCGGTGCCGGGGATGTAGAAGAAGCCAGCGCCGAAGGCCGAGCACACCCGGACGTACTCGACCGGCGCGGCCTTCCGGGCCGGCAGGTCGGCGGCGTGCGCCACCGGCACGACCGCGAGCCCGGCGGCCGAGGCGAGCAGGATCCTGGTGACGGTCTTCATGATGCCCCCCGTTTGGGAAATCGGCCGGTCGTCCGGCGCTTGCGCTTGTCTCGGCCCGACCGACGCGCCCCGGGCGCACGACTTACGCCCCGCCGCGCGGCGGACCGGAGTTGCGTCATGGAGCAACATGATCGGAGAAGATCGCCAGTCTTGATCGAAGGCGACGCAAGGGGAGTAGGGCAAGCGTAGCGTTTCCGCAATCCTTTTCCGCTGCGTTTCCGGAAAAATTGGCACGCGTGTGTTGCAACAACGCGACACACAAACAGCAAAGGCCGGCATCTGGATTGCTCCCTGCCGGCGAGATTGCTTGGTGATGAGAATAGGCACGGGGTCTCCCCTCTCCCGAGTGGGAGAGGGGCCGGGGGCGAGGGTGGCACGCTTCCGTGTAAAGCGCTGAGCGTGGTGCTGGCAGCGTGACAGTTCAGATCTATCCTGAAGCGCGCCACCCTCACCCCTACCCCTCTCCCACACGCGAGAGGGGATCCCGCGCCACAATATTTTCGCGATTACGTCGAAGCTGAACCCCGCCTCAGAACACCCACAGCCGCTCCGCCGGGCATTCGAGCCAGTGCTGGCCCGGGCCGGTCCGCCGGTCGGAGACGAGGCGGATGGTCTGGTCGCCGCAGCGGAAGAGGTGCTCGAACTGGTTGCCGAGATAGATCGAGGTCTCGTACTCCGCCGGCACCCGGTTCTCGCCCGGGCCGTCGGCGATGCGCACCGCCTCGATCCGGATCACGCCCTTGGCCGCCTCGCCGGCCTTCGCCCCGGCGCTGCCGGCCCGGTCGACGCCCCAGAGCGGCTGGCCGCCGAGCTCGACCAGCGCCCGGCCCTCGCGGCGCTCGCGCAGGGACACCGCCAGGGTGTTGTTGGTGCCCATGAACTCCGAGGCGAACAGGGTCTCGGGCCGCTCGTAGAGATCCTCCGGCGTGCCGGACTGGACGAGGCGGCCGCCGTCGAGGAGCACGACCTGATCGGCGATGGCGAGGGCCTCGGCCTGGTCGTGGGTGACGAAGACCGCGGTGATGCCGCGCCGCTTGATCAGCGCCCGGATCCAGATTCGCGCCTCCTCGCGCAGCTTGGCGTCGAGGTTCGACAGCGGCTCGTCGAGGAGGATCACCGGCGGCTCGTAGACGAGGGCGCGGGCGATGGCGACGCGCTGCTGCTGGCCGCCCGAGAGCTGCGAGGGGTAGCGCTCGCCGAGCTGACCGAGGCCGACGCCGTCGAGGGCCGCCTGGACCCGCGGTTGCAGTTCCGCCTTCGACTGGCCGCGCAGGCGCAACCCGTAGGCGACGTTCTCGAACACCGTCTTGTGCGGCCAGAGCGCGTAGGACTGGAACACGAAGCCGAGGTCGCGCTTCTCGGGCGGCAGGTTGATGCTGCTGCCGGCGTCGAAGACCGGGCGGCCGTCGATGCGGATGGCGCCGCGATAGGGCTCCTCCAGGCCGGCGATCGAGCGCAGCAGCGTGGTCTTGCCGCTGCCCGAGCGCCCGAGGAGGCAGACCACGGAGCCTTCCTCGAATTTGGCGTCGATGCCCTTGAGGATCTCGACCGAGCCGTAGCGCAGGTGCAGGTCGTCGATGGTGAGCTTAGGCATGACGCTTGTTCCCGAGGGCGTACATCAGCCCGAGACCGAGGAGGATGAGGGCGAGGTTGACGGTGGAGAGGGCGGTGACGAGATCGACGGCGCCGGTGCCCCAGAGCGAGACCAGGAGCGAGCCGATGACCTCGGTACCGGGGCTGAGCAGGTAGACGCCGGTGGAGTACTCGCGGATGAAGGTCACGAAGATCAGCACCCAGGAGCCGATCAGGCCGGCCTTGATCAGCGGCAGGGTGACGTCGCGGCTGACCTGCGCCGGGCGGGCCCCGACGACCCGGCCGGCCTCCTCGAGTTCCGGACCGATCTGGAGCAGCGAGGCGCTGACGAGCCGCATTCCGTAGGCGAGCCACACCAGGGTGTAGGCGAGCCAGAGGCTGAACAGGGTCTGGCGCAGGGGCTGGAGCGCCGGGGTGAACAGGAACACCCAGAACATCGCCAGACCCGCGATCAGGCCCGGCATGGCGCGCGGCACCAGCACCAGGTAGTCCATCAGGCTGGTCCAGCGCGAGCGCCAGCGGTGGAGCGCCAGGTTGACGAGGGCGTAGAAGCAGACCGAGAGCGCGCCGCCGACCGAGGCGATGAGCAGGGTGTTGACGATGCCCCGCACCAGGTTCGGGTAGTGCATCAGCTCGCGGAAGTGGTTGAGCGTCAGGTTCGGCCAGATCGCCACGCCCTCGCCCCAGGTCGAGAGGAACGAGCGCAGCACCAAAGCCGAGACCGGGATCACCACCGTGAAGCCGAGCCAGACGACGATCAGCGCGGCGGCCGGCCAGCGCCAGGGGCCGATGGCGAGCGGCTTCTGGGCGCTCGCCTTGCCCTTGACCGCGACGTAGCGGTTGGCGGCGGCGAGCAGCTTCCTCTGGGTGTAGACCAGCGGCAGCGTCACGAAGATGATCGCCACCACCACCACCGCCATCAGGTCGTAGGAGGGGACGCCGAGCTTGTTCGTGAGCTTGTAGAGGTAGGTGGCGAGCACCAGGATCCGCTCGGGATCGCCGAGCACCAAGGGCAGGCCGAACAGCTCGAAGCCGAGGAAGAACACCAGCACCGTCGCGTAGAGGATGCTCGGCATGATCATCGGCAGGCTGACGGTGAGCGCCACCCGCAACGGGCCGGCGCCCGAGGTGCGCGCCGCCTCCTCCACGTCCGAGCCGAGCGAGCGCAGGGCCGAGGACGCGTAGAGGAAGACGTGGGGCACGTGAGTGAGCCCGGCGATCACGATGAGCGCGGTCTTCGAGTACAGGTACCAGGGGATGGTGCCGATCAGGCCCTTCACCCAGACGCTGACGATGCCGACGGGCCCCAGCGCCACGACGAAGCCGAAGGCGAGCACCACCGAGGACACGAACATCGGCACGAGCACCAGCGGCTCGATGAAGCGGCGCCCCGGCAGGTCGGTGCGGACCAGCAGGAACGCCATGATGCAGCCCAGCGGCACCGCGATCAGGGTCATGCCCGTCGCGATGATCGCCGAGTTGACGAAGGCCTCGCGAAAATCCTCCTCCTCGAAGAGGACGAACTCGTAGGCCTGCAGGGTGAGGTGGCTCGACGGCTGGAAGAACGGGCCGCTGAGGAAGCTCTGATAGACCACCAGCCCCACCGGGCCGAGGATCATCAATGTGGTCGCGAGGATGATCGCGATGCGGAACGGCTTGGACATCGAAGTCTCGGCTCGGGGGGCTGTTCGATCGTCAGTTCGCGGCGAGCGTCTTCTGCCACTGCTTGATGAAGCGCAGCCGGGTGATCTGGTCGAGCTGGGTCAAGAGCTCGGGCCCGACCCGGATCGGCCGCAGGGTGACGTCGCGGGCGCCCGGCAGGCTGGTGATGCCGTGCGTGTCCTGGAGGTCGGTGCGCACCGAGGTCATCGCCTTCTTGGCGAGCTCGACCTGGGCCGCCTTCGACAGCATGAAGTCGAGGAAGAGCTTGGCCGCGTTCGGGTTCTTGGCCTTGGCCGAGACGAAGGCGATGCGCGACATCACCAGCGTGTAGTCCTTGGGCAGGACGTAGGCGAGGGTCGGGTCCTTGCGGTTGCGCTGGAGGACGTAGGAGCCGATCATGTTATAGGCCAGCGTGTGCTCGCCCGAGACCACGCGCTCCATCATCGCACCGGTCGAGGTGTAGAACTTGGCGCCGGCCTGGCCCATCGCCTTGACCGTCTCCCAGGTCGCCGGGGCGCTGACCTGCACGTCCTGCGTGACGTAGAGGAAGCCGACGCCGGAGCGCTCGGGATCGTAGGACGTGACCTTGCCCTTGTAGGCGTCCTTCTTCTGGGTCAGCAGCTTGGCGAAAGCGGCGTGGTCGCGCGGCACGTCGGCCTCGGGCACGAGGCGGCTGTTATAGGCGAAGACGATCGGCTCGGCGGTGGTGCCGTAGGCCTGGTCCTTCCACTTCGCCCAGTCGGGCAGCGCGCCCTTCTCCGGCGAGGCATAGGTCAGCGCGTAGCCGTCGTTGACGAGCTTGATCTGCAGGTCCATCGCCGAGGACCAGATGAAGTCGGCGGTGGCGCCGGCCGCGGCCTCGGCGACGTAGCGGCTGTAGAGCTCGGTCGAGTTCTGGTCGGCGTACTCGACCTTCAGCTTCGGGTAGAGCGCCCGGAACTGGGTGAGCAGGTCCGAGACCTCGGAGGCGTCGGCGGTGGCGTAGATCGAGAGCGCGCCCTCCTTGTGGGCGGCCTCGATGACCTCGCTGTAGGAGGCCGGGTATCCCTGGGGAACGCCCTGTGCGTAAGAGACCGAGACGCCCGCGATCATGAGGGCGAACGTGGCGGCGAGCCGCGTCTTCATGCAATCCTCCCATCGACAACGGCGCGTCTGCTTGCGCGCCCGTCGAGGAGGACGTTAACCGTCCGAGCTTTCATCATCCTGACAAGGTCGGGACACCGAACGGAAATCCGGGGGCTTCGGTCGTGGCCCGCGCTGCCGTAGAGACGGGTCGGGGTGCACCTCCATCGGAGCACCGCGCGATCGCTTTGCCACACGGTCGCGTTCGTAGTGGAGATCATCGTTCTGACCGACGATCAGTCCATCGTGAGCCGCTCCCCCTTTCCCGGACGACTGCAGCGTCAGCGGAAGGAGATCCGGGATCCAGCAGGAGAAGTGCCGCGAAACGGCTCTGTCTGCTGCACCGTTGCAGACAGGCGGACGCTTCGCGACTTCCTGTGCTGGATCCCGGATCTCCTGCCACTTCGTTTCAGTCGTCCGGGAAAGGGGAAGTGGCTTACGATGCGCCGGGAGGGACATCGATGCGGATCCTGATCGTCGAGGACGACGAGGCTCTGGCCCGCGGCCTCGTCGCCTCTTTGCGGCTCGGCGGCTTCGCGGTCGACCACGAGGCGGGGGCGGCCGGGGTGCTGCCGCTCCTGCGCGGTGAGGCCTACGCCCTCGTCGTGCTCGATCTCGGCCTGCCGGACGGGTCGGGCCTCGCGGTGCTGCGCGAGATCCGGCGCGAGGGTCACACCGTGCCGGTGATGATCCTGACGGCGCGGGCGAGCATCGACGACCGGGTCGCCGGGCTCGATCTCGGGGCGGACGACTACCTGACAAAACCCTTCGACCCGGCGGAGCTGGAGGCGCGGGTGCGGGCCCTGGTACTGCGCGGGCGCGGCCAGCCCGACCCGGTCGTGGCCTGCGGCGACCTCGCGCTCGACCGCGCCGGCCGGGTGGCGACGCTTGCCGGCCGCGCCCTCCCCCTGCGCAAGCGCGAGCTCGCGATCCTCGAATCGCTGATCACCCGGGCCGGCCGCGCGGTGTCGAAGGAGCGCCTGGTGTCCGAGGTGTTCGGCCTCGACGAGGAGATCTCGCCCAACGCCATCGAGGTCTACGTGGCGCGCCTGCGCCGCCAGCTCGGGCCCGCCGGCCCTCGGATCGTCACGATGCGCGGCCTCGGCTACCTGATGGAGCCGAACACCCCCGAGGAGGGGCGGTGAGGCGAAGGGCCCGCTCTCTCCGAATCCGCGTCGCCGCCTTCCTGATGGTGCCGATGGCGGCCCTCGCCGTCCTGCTCGGGATCGGCGGCACCTGGTTCATCGGCGCCTTCGCCACGAGCGCCTACGACCGGGGCTTAGCCGGCGCGGTCCTGATCATCGCCGAGCGCCTGTCGGTGCAGGAGGATCAGGTCGTGCTCGATATGCCGTCCGCGGCCTTCGGGCTCCTGTCGAACACCCAGCGCGACAACATCTACTACAGCGTCACCGACGGCCGGACCTTCGTAACCGGCTACCCCGACCTGCCGCCGCCGGAGCGGATGCCGCCGCCCGAGACGCTGGTTTTTCGCAATGCGGTCTTCCGCGACCAGCGCGTGCGCATCGGCGCGATGCTGAAGCCCGTCTACATCTCCCGGCACGCCGCGCTCGTCCAGGTCGCCGAAACGACGCATGACCGCGACCGGCTGGCGCGGCGGATGCTGCTGGCGCTGACGGCGCTCGGCGCGACGCTCGCGGGTGTCGGCAGCCTGCTGATCTGGTTCGCCGTGCGCATGGGCCTCTCCCCCCTCGACGATCTGCGCCGGGAGATCGAGCACCGCTTCCACGGCGCCGGCGCGGTGCCGGCGGTGCCCGTCGCCGGGGTGCCGCGGGAGGCCCTGCCGCTGGTCGAGGCGCTGAACGAGCTCCTGTCCCAGCTCAACCACGCGATGACGGTGCTGCGCCGCTTCACCGCGGAGGCCTCGCACCAGCTGCGCACCCCGGTGGCGATCCTCAAGACCCACCTGCGCCTCCTCGACCGGCAGCCGCCGGAGAGCGAGGAGTGGCGCTCATCGCGCGCCGACATCGACGGGGCGGTCGACCGGCTCGACCGGCTGATCGCCCAGCTCCTCACCCTCCTGGTGCTGGAGGAGGGCGGGGCGCGCCGGGGCGGGGCGGCGGAGACGGACATCGTGGCGCTCGCCCGCGACACCGCCCTCGGCCTGGTGCCGGTCGCCCGGCGCCGTCGCGTCGCCCTGTCCTTCGACGGGCCGGAGGCGCCGGTCACGGTTCTCGCCGAGCCGTTCCTCGTCGAGGAGGTGCTGCGCAACCTGATCGACAACGCGATCCGCTACAACCGCCCGGGCGGGAGCGTCCGGGTCCTGGTTTCGCGCACGGACGCCGCCTGCACCATCGACGTGGAGGATGACGGGCCGGGCATCCCGGAGGACCAGCGCGGGCGGGTGTTCGAGCGCTTCCACCGGCTCGAACGGTCCGGCGACCTCGTCGGTAGCGGCCTCGGCCTGTCGATCGTGCAGGCCTTCGTCGCGCGCCTGGGCGGGACCGTGACGCTCCACGAGGGCGCCGGCGGACGGGGGTTGCGGGCGAGGATCGGGCTGCCGGCCAGATCTGAGGGATAATCCCTCGCGGAGCTTGCTTGACGGGCGAGCGCGGCACCGCGAAGACGCTTTCTATCCCACCCACGACCTCATGCTGAGAGCCTGTTTGAGCGGTTGCGCCGATCGATTTGCGTACAGGCAGACATCTCTCTGCATCATCCCGGGGCTCGGCGAAGCCGAGAACCCTGGATCCATAACCGCTGACAGTTCAAGATAGGGCGACCAGCGTTCCGCTTCATCCAGCGCCGTCCGCGGTTATGGATCCCGGGTTCCGCGGCACGGCCCCAGGATGACATCGAGGGTTTCAAGACGGTCGGCCCACTCAAACAGGCTCTGAGCTCGACGTTAGCCAATCGGCCAGCGCCTGTTGACGGCCGCCTCCGGCGAGGCTGGACGCGCCGAGGGAGTTTTGTACTCTCGCCTCGTTGATGGGACATGGCGAAAGTCCCTATCGGACCTGCCAAGCAGTCACTCACAGGGGAACATCCTCGTTACCGTAACAAATCGGCTTTGCCTTTGGACGCCATAGGACGCAGGACGCGTACGGATCCTGGCTCACGGATGCAGGCCCTACACAGGTAACGGGGCGCGATTGGCCAAAGTCGAGCTGAGGTGTCAGTCGATTGAAAATCGACGATCGTGTCCCAGGGAGTGGTGTAGCTGCGTGTGGTCCACCACGATGACCGGCCGGGCCGGACTGGTCGGACTGCGAGGTTTGGCAGGCTGACGAGGGGATCATCGCCGATAGGGGCGACGCTTTCCAGGGTCATGTATTGGCAGCGCTGAACTGCCCACTCGTCGTTCTGCTCCAACAGGATCGCGCCGACCAAGCGTCGGATCGCACGCTCGTTGGGGAAGATACCGACGACCTCGGTGCGCCGCTTGATCTCGCCGTTGAGGCGCCCCAACGGGTTGGTCGAGTGCAGCTTGGCCCGTTGCGCCGCCGGGAAGCCCATGTAGGCCAGGACACCGGTCTCCCCCGTGTCCATCAGGGCTGCCAACTTTGGGACCTTGGGGCGGAGCGGATCGGCCACCCGCCGCCATTGCTGACGGGCCGCCTCGGCGTCGTCCTGGGCGAAGGCGGTGGCGATGAAGGCCGCGACGACGCGCCGGCCCGAACGGCCGGCATGGGCCAGGACGTTGCGCATGAAGTGCACCCGGCACCGCGCTGCCAGGAGGCGGTCATCACCTTGGCGACCGAAGCCTTGATGCCCTCATGCGCGTCCGAGATCACCAGCTTGACTCCGCGCAGGCCGCGTCGGGCCAGCGTGCGCAGGAACTCGGTCCAGAAGGTTTCGGCTTCGGACAGGCCGATGTCGAGTTCCAGCACCTCGCGCCGGCCATCCGCGTTGACGCCCATCGCCACGATGACGGCCACCGAGACGATGCGGTGTTCCTGACGCACTTTCACGTAAGTGGCGTCGATCCAGAGATAGGGCCACTCGCCCTCGATCGGCCGCTCCAGGAAGGCGTTCACCCGCTCGTCGATCTCCTGGCACAGGTGGCTGACCTGGCTCTTGGAGATCCCCGTCCCGCCCATCGCCTGAACTAGGTTATCGACCGCCCGGGTCGAGATGCCCTGGATGTAGGCCTCCTGGATCACCGCCGTGAGCGCCTTCTCGGTCATGCAGGACGGCTCCATGAAACTGGGGAAGTAGCTCCCCGTCCTCAGCTTCGGGATGCGCAGCTCGACGTTGCCGGCCCGCGTCTGCCAGTCCCGGTCGCGATAGCCCCCGGATCAAGTCCGGGGCAAGCTGTTGCGCTGGGCCAGTCTGTCCGGGTTCTTCTCGCCGTGGGCGGCACCGGTCAGGCCGGCGACCTCCAGTTCCATCAAACGCTGCGCGGCAAAACCAATCATCTCGCGCAGCAC